>DBEXMY010000156.1:0-7457 GCA_048168905.1 Collinsella sp.
TCCCAAATGCGGAGCAAAGCTCCGCACACCAACTTTTTCTTTCAGCTAAAGAACGCTGGAAATTCGACGCTGGCTTGTTAACCTTGCTGGACGTTGTCGACGCCAAACCAGCTCAGAAGCTATATCGATACAGAAAGGTCCCCGGACGGAGGGGCCGGATATAAGGTTTATCGCGAGTTCCGCACGCAAAGAAGGCCACTTAATGTGGCCTTCGTCTTGCGCAGGACTGTAGAGCAGGAAACCTTATATCCGGCCCCTCCGTCCGGGGACCGCGCCGTACCAGCTACAGCGTCATGTTCGGATCGGCGTCGACGTCGAACGGCGAGATTTCACCTCGGTCGAATTTACGGCGAGCGACCTCCGCGATCATGGCGGCGTTATCGGTACAGGCAGACAAGGGCGGCACCGTTACGCGAATCCCCTGACGCCCAAGCTTCTTGATCATCATCTCGCGCAGATGCGGGTTGGCCGAGACGCCGCCACCGATGCAGTATTCCTTGCATCCGGTAGCGTGCAATGCGTTTTTGGCCTTCTTGTACTGCACGTCAAAGACAGCTGCCTCAAACGAAGCTGCCAGATCGGGCAGGTGAATCGTGCTCCCGGCCTTGGTCTCCTGTTCAATGTAGAGCGTCACAGCGGTTTTAAGGCCCGAAAGCGAGAAGCGATAGTCTCCCCTGCTGTTAAGCGCACGGGGGAAATCGATCGCCTTGGGGTTGCCCGTCTCGGCCAGCTTGGAAATGATGGGGCCACCGGGATAGCCCAGACCCAACGCCTTGGCTACCTTGTCGAAGGCCTCGCCCACAGCGTCGTCGAGCGTCTCACCGAGCACCTCGTAGTCGCCCCACGCCTTCACGTGCACGAGCATGGTGTGCCCACCCGAGACAAGCGTGAAGATAAACGGCGGTTTGAGGTCGGGTTGCGCCAGCAGGTTGGCAAACAGGTGCCCCTCCAGATGGTTGACGCATACGAGCGGCTTACCGGCAGCGTAGGCAAAGCCTTTGGCAAAGGCAACGCCCACCACGAGGGCGCCCACCAGGCCCGGACCCTGTGTCACGCCCACGGCGGCAAGCTCGCTGGGAGCAATGGCTCCACCCTCAAGACCAAGCGATGCTGCGGCATCCTCGAGCGCCGCATCCACGACACTCACAATCACCTCAACGTGTTTGCGCGAGGCGATCTCGGGCACCACGCCGCCAAAGCGGGCATGAAAATCAATCTGTGTCGACACCTGGTTGGCCAGCATATTGCCATCCGCATCGATAATCGCCACGGCCGTCTCGTCGCAGGAACTCTCGATAGCGAGCACTAGGCGGCAGCGCTCAATTTCGGCACGCTCCCCCTCGGAGCGCCCAGGCGCAGGCAGCGGCCATACGCGCTGCTCGGCCGCCGTCGGCTCGGGCGAAGCATTGTCGACCGGAAGCACGAGGGGCAGCGGAGCCGTCATGACGATGGCATCCTTGCCGGCACCATAGTAGCCGCGGCGACGGCCAGCCTCGGTAAAGCCCAGAGCGTTATAAAGCGCGATCGCTCCCTCGTTGCCGTCCTCGACCTCGAGCGAAGCCGTGGTGCAGCCGAGCATCTGGGCATCATAGCTCACATGCGACAGCAGCTTGCGGGCAATGCCCTCACGGCGATGTGCCGGGTCGACGGCGACATCCAGAATCTGCACATCACCGTCCACGACCATACCGCCGGCAAGGCCCAGCAGCTTGCCGTCGTCGTGTGCCACCCACCAACTACGCGGCGCAGCGACGTCCTCGCCCAGTTCGGACAGGAACATGCCCGGCGTCCACGCCTTGTGTCCGGCACCTTCAAAGCAGGCGGCCTCTAGCGCGCTCGCGCCCTCGGCGTCCGCCGCGCCCATGGGACGGAACTGCAGATGACGACCGGCGAGCTCATCGGCAACGCCCGTAATTTCGCTCTGCGCACTCTCGGCAAGACCAAGACGCTTGCGCTCGTTTTCCTCGGCATCCGAAAGGCGCGTGTAAATCGGCAGGACGCGAGCCGGATCGCCGTCACCCGCAGCGTGCGCGAGCAGCAAGCCCTCGCCCGAAGGCCACCACAGGTCGCGCTCCACGCAGCGGGCGGTCTCGTCATCACCCAGCAGCTTGCCATAGCGCACGAGACCGTCACCGGTCAGCTGAACCTGGTCCCAGTCCGCTGCTCGGCGCCACTCATCGAGCGCCATGGCGGCCTTGACCACGTGTTCGCGCTCAAATTGACGCTCGGGACCCTCATCGACCAGCATATACAGCGCCGGATATACCTCACCGCGCATAGCATCGGCCAAGATACCAAGCTTGCCGCGTACGCCAGCCTTCCACGCCGTCCAAGCGCAAGCGTCGAGCGTCGACACGCCCAGCAGCGGAACATTGGCACCGCGCGCGAGGCCCTTGGCAGTGGAGATGCCGATGCGCACACCCGTAAACGACCCCGGGCCGCGGCCGACCACGTAGTAACCAACATCGCTGCGATCCAGACCGGCTTGAGCCAGCACGCCATCAACGGTATTCACGAGCTCAACGTTGGCGTGACGGCGACACATGTGGTCGCCACTCACGAGCTTCGTCTCGCCCGTCTGCTCATCAATCCAGCTTGCCGCGCAGGCAAGCATGTCGGTCGAGGTATCGAGCGCCACCACCAGCGCGTTGTCGTTATGCAAGCTCATCTTGTACAGCCTTATCAATCAAATGGGAAAGCTCCATTGCGCGGTCACCGTGCGCCTCGAGCGTTATCGTTCGCACATCGCTGTCGCCCTCATCACGCTTGAGCGTCACCGAAAGATACTCATCCGTCAGCTCGTCCTGGAATTGTTCGCCCCATTCCAGCAGGCAAGCACCCTCATAGCCCAGCACATCGAAAATGCCCGTATCCTCGAGCTCGTAGGCATGCTCCAGGCGGTATAGATCAAAGTGAAACAGCGGAATACGACCTTGATCGTGAACGGCCATGAGCGCAAACGTAGGGCTCGTAACCATATGCCCATCGCCCAGCCCGCGCGAGACGCCCTTGGTAAAGTGAGTTTTGCCCACTCCCAGGCCACCGGTCAGGATGAGCACATCGCCGTCCTCAAGGCACGGTGCAATTAGCTCGCCAAAGTACTCCGTATCGGCAGCGCAAGTCGTTTTGTAAGTACCTACCCCCAGGCGCTCCAGGGACATATATGCTCCTTATTATTCCGAGGCGTCCTCTGGTGCGGGATGTCGCTCCAGATAGTCGCCCAGCATCTTAAAGTCTTCCTCCAGCAGCTCCTGCCACGCCGGATTGCGCAGCGCTGCTGCCGGATGAAAAGTGGGCATTACTACAAAATGCCCCATCTGGTGGAACCTGCCGCGCAGCTTAGTAATGCCAATCTCGGTCTTAAGCACAAAGTGCGTCGCGGGGTTGCCGAGCGTCACGATAATATCAGGCCAGATGCTTCGAATCTGCTCACGCAAAAACGGCGAGCAAGCCAGCACTTCCTCGGGACGCGGATTGCGGTTTCCCGGCGGGCGGCACTTAAGCACGTTGGCAATGTAGACGTCTTCGCGTTTGAGCCCCGCCAGCGACAAAATGCCGTTGAGATCCTCGCCTGCCGCCCCCACAAAGGGCTCGCCCTGCAAATCCTCGTTGCGACCCGGCGCCTCACCGATAAACATGACGCGAGCGCGGGGGTTTCCCACGCCAAACACGATATTGTGACGCGACTGGTAGAGCTGGCAGAGGTGACAATCGCCCAGAACGGCCTCAATCTCCTCGAGTGCGACCTCACGTGGCGCCTGATGGCTATGACCGGGGATGTGCATGACGCCCATAGCGGCTCCTACACGTAGACCTTGTCGAGACGCATGCCAAAGCCGCAGGCGACCTCGTAGTTAATCGTTCCGCGCAGTCGGGCCATCTCGTCCATAGTGATCTCGGCATCGCCATCGCGGCCGACAATGATCATCTCGTCACCATACTCGGCCTCGGGAATCTCGTGTGCCGGGTTGGACTGAATGGCGACCATAAACTGGTCCATGCAGATATTGCCAACCTGATGCACGCGCTCGCCGCGATACAGCACATCCATACGATTGGAAAGCGTACGCGATAGGCCATCGGCATAACCGATCGGCAGCGTGCAGATCTGAACGCGCGTACGCGGTACGCGGTAGGTAAAACCGTAGCCCACGCCCTCACCCATCGCAGGGTGCGCCACGCGCGTCACACGCGCATGGACGCTCATAACGGGATCAAGCTGCATCACGCGGCCACTCAGCTCGCACGGCTGCATGCCATACAAGCCAACGCCGGCGCGGATCATATCAAAATGCATCGAGGGGTCGAGCATCGAGGACGGCGTGTTGGCGCAGTGCACGATACCGCACTCAAAACCCGCATCCTTAATGGCCTGAACGGCCTCGGTAAAGCGCTGACACTGCAGCTTGTAGTCCCAGCCCGAAGGTTCATCGGCCGTGGCGAAGTGCGTAAATACGCCGTCGCACTGAATACCGCGATGGAAATTTATACCGCGGACAAAGTCGAGCACCTGCGTGTAGTGTACGCCGATACGATTCATACCTGTCTCGATGGCGAGATGATACTTGCCCACCTTGCCCGCCGCGACGGCACATTCGCCATACGCAAGAGCAAAGTCAGACGTATAGACCGAGGGCATGATATCAAACTCGAGCAACGTCGGAATGGCCTCGATAGGCGGCTCGCTTAGGATGAGGATGGGCTTCGTAATCCCGCCCTGTCGGAGCTCAACGCCCTCGTTAACCGTCGCCACGGCAAACATGTCGGCACCGGCCGAATACATGATCTTGGCGCACTCAACAGCTCCATGACCATAAGCATCGGCCTTGACCACGCAGCACAGGCGCTGACGTGGATTCAGCAAGTTCTTATAGGCCCTCGTGTTGCGACGGAGCGCCCCACGGTCGATCTCGACCCAGGACCAGCGCGTCAAATCGGCTTTATTCATGATTAGTCATCCGACCCTTCGTCCATGATTCCCAGATCTTCGAGCGCATCCTTTGCCGCCAGCTCCATGGCAGGACCGATCAAGTCGATAAGATCGGTCGCGATAACGCTCTTCTCACCATACTCCGTCGCCGCGGCAAAACCGGCGTAGCTGTGAAGTGCGACGGCGTACGAATACAGCAACTCCCAACGATCCATCTCGTCGCGCATGGTGGCAAGCGTGCCGGCCAAAATACCCGCGAGAACATCACCCGAACCGGCAGTTGCCAGAGAAGCCGGACCCGAGAGCGGCAGCAGTACACGCTCAACGCCACAGATAGCCGTCGTCGGCCCCTTGGCAATGACCACCAGATTGTCGGAGCCTGCAGCCCAGACAACCTTCTGCGCGGCTGCAATCGCGGTACCAAGGTCGTTCACCTCGTCACCGGCAACCAGACGCGAAAGCTCACGATAGTGCGGCGTCATAACCAACGGCTGCTCGCGACGATACATCTCGGGGTTACTATCAATACCGTCAATGGCAATCTTAGCAAGGCAGTTGAGTGCATCGGCATCCAAAATAAGCGGTACATCAAGCTCGAGCAAGCCCGAAACCACCTGCATAGCGCCGGCAGACGTCGTCATACCGGGACCGCACAGTACGCAGCTGTACTTCTTTGCAATCTCGCACACCGTCATGCGCGCAGCGGCGCCAAAGGAGCCGCGGGAATCAGACGGAATAGCAAAGACGGGAATCGAAGGAAGTGCCATGCGAATAAGATTAGCGCAGGCGTCAGGAGCCGCGACTGCCACGTAACCAGCACCCGCGCGAGCTGCAGACTTGGCCGCCATAATGGCAGCACCAGGATATTGCGCAGATCCGGCGACAATAAGCACAGAGCCACGGGAATACTTATCGATATTCGTAGGAAGTGGAGCAAAGTAATCAACTAAGTCACCGGGCTCGACAATCTCGGCGGCGTGGTCGACATCATCGATGACCTCGTCAAGACGGTCGTAAAGATTGCCGCAGATCAAATCGCCAGCATACTCAGGGCCATCAGCGCTATACAGACCAATCTTGGGCGCAATCATCGTCACCGTATGCTCGGCACGAATGCAGTCGTCATCAACAACGCCCGTCTCGGCATTCAGGCCCGAGGGGACATCAATGGATACGACACAATCGGCGCATTCATTGACCGTAGGAATCCAGATGGAGAACGGCGCACGCAGATTCCCGTGGAAACCGGTACCAAAAATGGCATCGACAACAACATCGGCCTTATCGATCAAAACCTCGAGTTCGTCACGCGAAGGGCCGACGCAAACGTGCACATCGCGGCCGGCAGTACGACGAGCAACATGACGTGCCAGAGCAGCAGGAATCTCATCCGGTTCAACCGGAGAAACGATATCCACGTCCACACCCTTATGGCTCAGGATATCGGCGGCAACCCAACCGTCGCCGCCATTATTACCAAAACCGACCAGAACGAGAACCCGATCGGGATTGAGCTTCAAGACCTCGTTGGCGGCAAACTCACCCGCTAGCTCCATAAGCTCGGCCTTCGAAGTCCCTTCGCGTTCGATGATATCCTCGAGACGAACGACTTCTTCGGTACTCAAAACCGGTTTCATCTATGCTCCTAGCGTATCTTGCGAAGCATCGCCCAGGTGCTCCGTCAATGCTGAATTCTGCAGCTGCTCAAGCTCATCTAAAACAGAGCGAGCCTCTTTAAATGTCTGCGCAACGCGTTTCTTGGTGCTCACCTTTTCATCTTTTGGCTTAGGCCGAGCATCTTCGGTAATCGCGATGGCATTCGCAACGGCTAAGTCTCCTGTAAGCGTAATGGAAAGAGCGACCTCAACAACACCCAGCTCATGAGCGATCTCGAGTGCACGGCCCGAAAGCAGCGCCTTCGGTTTGCCGAGTTTATCACGCGTTACCGAAACATCCTTGCGACCCACGCCTTGACTAAAACCCGTGCCGAGAGCTTTAAGCACCGCCTCGCGCGAAGCAAAGCGGCTCGCATAGTGAGCAGCGGGACGCGATGATGCATCGCAATACGCACGCTCTTCTTCGGTAAACACACGCCGAGCAAACGACGGCGTCTTTTCAAGAATTGATTTCATCCGGGAAATCTCGACGATATCAACGCCGATACCAGCTTCAGCCATGTTCACCTCCATATCGCACAGACTAAGTTATTGTAGCCCGTTCACAGAAGATGCGACAAACGAGGGTTATAAAACACAGCTACTATGTGAGACAAAAGCCCGTAAACGCAAAAAGGGGGAGGCCGCGAGGCCTCCCCCTTCTCAGTTCAAGCGTACGGCTCGGTGCCGTCCACCGGTCAGCGGCGCCCTGGCCTCCCACGGGCTGACCCCGCAGTACTCTCGGCGCGTTGGGGCTTAGCTTCCGGGTTCGGAACGGGACCGGGCGTGCCCCCCATGCTCTGGCCGCTGACCGGTGGGCGGCGCCCACCGTTACGGTGTCCTGGGTCTCACTCTACACGTGCCCTGGGGGC
>DBEXMY010000157.1:0-4578 GCA_048168905.1 Collinsella sp.
ACGAAGCCCCCCTATCCACAGCTCCGAAGGAGCAGGATAAGGGGGCTTCAAGTGCGAGGACGCATTCAGAGGGAAACCCATCGGGTCCCGGTGAGAGCCACAGGGCTATCGATTACCCCGTGTTCTGCAGTCCTGCCGAGACGCCGGTCACAGTCGAAAGAATCAGGCTCATGTACTCGGCCTTCTTCTCCTCGGCCATCTCGTCCTGGTTCATACGCACCTCGCGAAGGGCGCGGACCTGGGCGATGGACAGGGCGTCGACGTAGGGGTTACGCACGCGAACGGCGCAGCCGAGCACGCGACGACGCTGCAGCGGCCATTCATCACCGACGATGGCAAGGACCCACTTACGGGTGAGCTGCATCTCGGTAAAGACCTTCTTGGACAGATCATCGCGGTCGCCCAGATGCAGATACATCTTGGCGATGCGCTGATCGGTCTTAGCAATCGACATCTCGATGTTGTCGATAAAGGTGCGGAAGAACGGCCACTCCTGGTAGGCAGCCTTGAGCTGGTCAAGATCGCCAAGCTGCTCGCAGGCGGTGCCCAGACCGTACCAAGCGGCCAGGTTAATGCGCGCCTGGCTCCAGCTGAAGATCCACGGGATGGTACGCAGGTCATCGAGCGACTTGGCGCCCAGACCGCGCTTGGCGGGACGCGAGCCGATCGGCAGCAGACCGACCTCGGTCAGCGGCGTCACGGTCGAGAACCACGGTGTAAAGTCCTCGGTGTTCAGCAGGTCCAGATAGCGTTCGTGGCTTGCAGTGTTGAGCTTCTCGGCCATATCCCAGAACTTCTGCGTGGTCTCGGTGTTGGTCTTCTCGACACTCGGGGCCGACTGCAAAAGCGTTGCGGCGGCAACGGACTCAACATGGCGCTGAGCCAGCGTGCGGTTGCCGTAACGGGCAAAGATGACTTCGCCCTGCTCGGTAAGCTTAAAGAAGCAGTTGACCGAACCCTTGGGCTGCGCCAGCACGGCCTTGTTGGCCGGGCCGCCGCCACGGCCCACGGCACCGCCGCGACCGTGCATGAGCACCAGGTCGATATCGTTCTTCTCTGCCCACTTGGCGATGCGCTCCTGCGCGGAGTGCAGCGCGAGCATGGCCGTGGTAGGACCGGCATCCTTGGAAGAGTCGGAATAGCCCAGCATGACCTCCATGCGGCGGTTGGTCTGGGCAAGGCGCTTTTGCACCACGGGCAGCGTAAGCATCTGATCGAGCACGTCGACGCAGCCCTCGAGGTCCTCGAGCTGCTCGAACAACGGGATCACGTCGAGCTCGGGGACATCCTCCTCGTGTGCAAAGGACAGGTGCGCCAGCTCAAAGACGTCGGCCACATGCTGAGCGCTCTTGGTAAACGAGATGATGTAGCGGTGCGCCATCTTCTTGCCGTAGCGCTTTTGGATGGAGCCGATAGCGCGGAAGGTATCGATGACCTCGCGCGTCATGGGCTGCAGGTCGCCATGGATACCGTTCTCGTGGATATCCTTAAGGGCGCGGGCATGCACCACGGAGTGCTGACGGAACTCCATCTCGACCATATGGAAGCCGAAGGACTCGACCTGCCAGATGATGGTCTGGACCGGGCCGTAGGCAGCACGGACGGCACCGCAGGCGGCCAGCGAGCGCTGGACGACGCGCAGGTCCTCCAGGAACTCATCGGCGCTGTGGTACATGGTGTCGGTGATACGACGGACGGTGGCGTTCAGGCGGTCGGCCATGACGAGCATGACGGCGCGATGCGGCTCGTGCTCGGAGATCAGCTCGGCGCGGGCCGTGTAACGAGGGCTCATCTCGACCTGATGGTTCCACAGGTTAATGAGCTCGGCCGACGGCTTGCTGTAGGTAGCCTCGAGCGTGAGGTTGCGGCCGATGTGGCGGCACTTGTCCTCGAGCTTGAGCACCATGTGCGTAAAGTACTTGGCGGCGACCTCACGGCTCACCTTGGCGGTGACGTTGGGGTTACCGTCGCGGTCGGAACCGATCCAGCTGCCGGGATGGAAGAACGCCGGGCACAGCGGCGGCACAGTACCGGCCTTGTCGCCCAGCACCCAATCGTCAAAACGACGATAGATAACGGGGATAACGTCGAACAGCGTGTTATCGAAGATGTCGATGATGGTATCGGCTTCCTCGACCGGCGTGGGCTTCTTGAGCGCGATGGGGCTCGTACGCACCAGGGCGTCGATCTCCTGCAGCATATGGCGCTCGTTCTCCACCAGGTCGGAGCCGCCCAGACGCGGACGCTCCTCCAGCAGGTTGGAGATACGGCGGATCTTGCCCTCGACGGCCTTACGACGGGCCTCGGTGGGATGTGCGGTAAAGACAGGGTGGAACTCGAGCTTGTCGAGCAGCTCGTTGGCACCCTCGACACCCAGCTCATTCACCAGCTGGTGATAGGCAACGGTAAGCTCGTTGGCAGGATCGACCTCGGTATCGGTCGACGCACCGGCCTCGCGCTCGCGCAGCTGCGCCACACGGTAGTTCTCCTCCGACAGGTTTGCCAGATGGAAAAAGCTCGTAAAGGCGCGAACGATGACCTGCTGCTTATCGAGCGGCAGGCTGTCGATCAAATCGACGACCTCACGAAATGCCACGGCAGTGGGCTCGTCGGCGGTGGGCACGCCCTGCTCGTCGACGGCTTCGTCGGCAGCGCAGGTACCGGGGTTGCCGGCATTGACCACAATCTCGGCTGTCAAAATCTTGTCGAACAGGTCCGCGATCTCGGGATCATACTCGCTAAGCACACGGCGCTCCAGGCGCAAGAACAGCGCCAGATTGTCGCGCAGCTCCTCGGGGATCTCGATCTCGGCGAGACGCTCCCTGGACTCGGCATTCGAGCCGATTCGGTTAACGAGGCGGTTGACCACGGCAGCGACGCGCGCCGCGGCTTCGGGTACAGACTGGTTGCTTAGGTTCTCAGCCACGTTTCCTCCCATTCCTCCTTCTATGCACGTAACATGCGGTATTCATTATAGGCGCTTGAGAAATACTTTCGACACTGATTGCGCTTTACCACACAAAAGTATTTTCTGCATTGCAAAGGTTTTTGCCCTAAATGGTCGTATTTCTCGGTGGGCGGCATACGTAAACGGGGGCATTCCGCATAAAAGCGAAACACCCCCGTAACAATAGCTCGTCGCGAGCGGGACATGTTAGCGGGTCCGCAGCTCAAAAATCATGCGCTACAGGCGCTCGCGAACCGCCTCGACGACGTTGGCCAGATCGACGAGAACCTCGTCATGGCTCTGCATGTCGCGCACCTTGACCTTGCCGGCGGCAAGCTCGTCGCCGCCCAGGACCAGGATGAGCTTGGCGCCCACCTTGTCGGCCTGCTTAAACTGGGCCTTGAGCGAACGGCCCTGATAGTCGGCCTCGGTCACAATCCCTGCGGCGCGAAGCTGCTGCGTAATGGTAAAGACGTTCTGACGCAGCTCCTTGCCGGCGTTGGCGACGTAGACGCACGGGGCCTCATCGGCACCCAAATCGCTGCCGAAGGCCTGCAGGGCCAGCAGGGCGCGCTCAAAACCGACGGCGAAGCCGACGCCGGCCGTAGGCTTGCCGCCCTCGAGCTCGACCAGGCCGTCGTAGCGGCCGCCGCCGCCGATGGAGCCGACGCCGGCGCCGGGGGCCTCGACCTCAAAGACGGTACGGGTGTAGTAGTCCAGGCCGCGTACCAGGGTGGGATCCTCGACATACTCGATACCGGCGGCATCCAGATAGCGCTTGACCTGCTCGTAGTGCTCGCGACACTCGTCGCACAGGTTGTCGCCCATCAGCGGGGCCTCGGCCATGATCTCGCGGCAATGGTCGTTCTTGCAGTCGAAGGCGCGCAGCGGGTTGAGCTCGGCGCGCTCGCGGCACTCGTCGCACATCTCGTCTGCGTGATCGAGGATGAACTGCTTGACCTGCTCGCGGTAAGCCGGACGGCACTGGGCGTCACCCATCGAGTTGATGAGCAGACGAAGCTTGGAAAGATCGAAGCCCAGGCGCTTGTAGAACTCCATGAGCATGATGATGCACTCGGCGTCTGCCGCCGGATCGGGAGCACCGAGCCACTCGATGCCCACCTGGTGGAACTGGCGCAGACGGCCCTTCTGGGGACGCTCGCCGCGGAACATGGCCTCGGCGTAGTACGCCTTAACCGGCGTGGAGCCCTGGGGCACCAGATTGTTCTCGACGACGGCGCGCACCACGCCGGCCGTGCCCTCGGGGCGAAGCGCCAGGCGCTGCTTGGGCTTGAGTTTGGTGTCGGTGCCCTCGGTAAAGACGCGCTCCAGGTTGGCACCGCTGAACACGCGGAACATTTCCTTGCGCACGACGTCGGTCGACTGGCCGATACCGTGGACAAACACGTCCACCTGCTCGATCGCGGGCGTCTCGATGGGTTTAAAACCAAACGGCTCGAACACGCCGGCCGCAATCTGCTGCATCTTTTGCCAGGCGCGCATCTCGGCGCCGATAAGGTCGCGGGTTCCCTCCGCCTTCTGTGCCTGCATGGGCAAACACCTTTCTTTTGTATCGCGTCATAGGTAACGGTCATTATACGGCACAAATACAAACAGCGGCGGCGCGTCTG
>DBEXMY010000158.1:0-4940 GCA_048168905.1 Collinsella sp.
TCGTGTGCCAAATGGGGCGCTGCCCCCTTTGGAAACCCCCGCAACAAACAGGTGCTATGCACCCAGCCGGGAGCATAGCGCCGTTTGTTGTCAGCAGCCCGTTTCACGGTCTGCGTGTAGTTCCTTGTAAACTGACCTAAGTTCCAAGCAAACATACATGGATACATGGAAAAGGTGCCGGCAAAATGTCGGACACAGGCGTCGCATCCCATCCGTGCGAAGCCCGGAGCCTTTTTTCACCACGAAATATAGGCCGCAATTTTTAAAAATGCATTAGAAAAGTAATTAAAGTTTTGGTTGTGAAACAATTTTGTCGCAAAGCAAAAAAATTCCTCCCCGGCCGAAGCCGGAGAGGAATTCAGAAAGCTGGAATTACTCGTTGATGGCGATGACAACACCGGAACCAACGGTACGGCCGCCTTCACGGATAGCGAAGCGCAGGCCAACCTCGATCGCGATCGGGGTGATCAGCTCGACGTCCATGTCGACGTTATCGCCAGGCATGCACATCTCAACGCCCTCGGGGAGGTTGATGACGCCGGTCACGTCGGTGGTACGGAAGTAGAACTGGGGACGGTAGTTGTTGAAGAACGGGGTGTGACGGCCGCCCTCTTCCTTGGACAGGACGTAAACCTGGCCCTTGAACTTGGTGTGCGGGTGGATGGACTTCGGAGCAGCGAGAACCTGGCCACGCTCGACGCCCTTCTTGTCGATGCCGCGGAGCAGGCAGCCGACGTTGTCGCCAGCCTCGGCGAACTCGAGGGTCTTGTGGAACATCTCGGTGCCGGTGACGGTGGTCTCCTGGGTGTCCTTGATGCCGACGATCTCAACCTTATCGCCAACCTTGACGGTGCCACGCTCGACACGGCCGGTAACGACGGTGCCACGGCCGGAGATGGTGAACACGTCCTCGATGGGCATCAGGAACGGCTTGTCAGCAGCACGGTCCGGAGTCTTGATCCAGGTGTCAACAGCGTCCATGAGCTCCCAGATGCAGGCGTACTCGGGGGCCTTCGGATCGGTGGACTCGGAGATCAGAGCGTTCAGAGCAGAGCCCTTGATGATCGGGGTGTCGTCGCCCGGGAAGTCGTACTTGTCGAGCAGCTCACGGACTTCCATCTCGACGAGCTCAAGCAGCTCGGGATCGTCGACCTGGTCGACCTTGTTCAGGAACACCAGAACGTACGGAACGTTAACCTGGCGGGCGAGCAGCAGGTGCTCACGGGTCTGAGCCATCGGGCCGTCGGAAGCAGCGATAACGAGGATCGCGCCGTCCATCTGAGCAGCGCCGGTGATCATGTTCTTGATATAGTCGGCGTGGCCCGGGCAGTCGACGTGCGCATAGTGGCGGCCCTTGATCTCGGTGCCGTCGGCGCCGATGCGGTCGTCGGTCTGGTACTCAACGTGAGCGGTGTTGATCGTGATGCCACGAGCCTTTTCTTCCGGAGCCTTATCGATCTGGTCGTAGGCAGCGAACTCGGCGCTGTTCGGGTCAGCCAGGGACAGAACCTTGGTGATCGCAGCGGTCAGGGTGGTCTTGCCGTGGTCGATATGGCCGATGGTGCCGATATTGACATGGGGCTTGGTTCTATTGTACATCTGCTTTGCCATTAGAATATCCTCCTAATTCTAAAATAATGTTGTGACTTACTCTCTTATAAGGCACATTGTGCCGGTCGCGCAGGTCAGTTGCTGCCGTGGATGATCTTCTCCTGAAGAGACTTCGGCAGCTCTACGAAGTGGCTGGGCTCCATGCTGTAGGTCGCGCGGCCCTGCGTTTTGCTGCGCAGGTCGGTCGCATAGCCGAACATGGATGCCAGGGGCACGTTCGCCGTGACGATCGCCGCACCGTTGCGGATGTCCGTGCCGGCGATCTGGCCGCGGCGGGCATTGATATCGCCCATCACGTCGCCCATATAGCTTTCCGGCGCCGTAACGACGACCTTCATAATGGGCTCGAGGAGCGTCGGGCCGGCCTTCTGGCAGGCCTCCTTGAATGCCATGCTGCCGCAGATCTTAAACGCCATCTCGGACGAGTCGACCTCGTGATACGAGCCGTCGAGCAGCGTGACTTTCACGTCCACGACCTCGTAGCCCGCAAGCACGCCGGCCTGCATCGCGCCCTGGATGCCCTGATCCACACAGGGGATAAACTCTTTCGGGATCGCACCGCCGGTGATCTGGTTGATGAACTCGTAACCCTTGCCGGGCTCGTTGGGTTCCACCATGAGCTTGACGTGTGCAAACTGGCCTTTGCCGCCGGTCTGGCGCGCGTAGCGCGTGTCCACCGTAGCGGCCTTGGTGATGGTCTCCTTGTAAGAGACCTGAGGTCTGCCGACATTCGCCTCGACGCGGAACTCGCGCAGAAGGCGATCGACGATGATCTCCAGATGGAGCTCGCCCATGCCGGCGATGATGGTCTGGCCCGTTTCCTCGTCCGTGTAGGCCTTGAAGGTGGGGTCTTCCTCGGCAAGCTTGCCGAGGGCGATGTCCATCTTCTCCTGCCCGGCCTTGGTCTTGGGCTCGATTGCTACGCGGATGACCGGTTCCGGGAACTCCATCGACTCGAGCACGATCGGGTACTTTTCGTCGCAGAGCGTGTCGCCGGTCGTCGTATTCTTGAGACCGACCGCCGCCGCAATATCACCGGAATACACCTGCGTGATATCCTCGCGGTGGTTGGCGTGCATCAAAAGGATGCGGCCCAGACGCTCGCGCTGGCCCTTGGTGGAGTTCAGGACGGATTTGCCGGCTTCGATCGTGCCGGAATAGACACGGAAGAACGCCAGACGGCCGACGTAGGGGTCGGTCATGATCTTGAAGGCCAGAGCGGAGAACGGCGCGGAATCGTCCGCGGAGCGGTGCTCGACCTCATCCGTCTTGGGCACCGTGCCGGTGATCGGCGGGATGTCCAGCGGGGACGGCATATACTCGACGATGGCGTCCAGCAGCTTCTGCACGCCCTTGTTCTTATAGGACGTGCCGCACACGATCGGGACGAACTTGACCTGCGTCGTGGCCTTGCGGATGGCCGCCTTGATCATTTCGGTGGGGATTTCCTCACCTTCCAGATACATCTCCATGATCTCGTCGTCGAAATCGGCGACGGCCTCAAGGAGCTGCGTGCGGTACTCTTCGGCCTCGGCGCGCATGTCCTCGGGGATCTCCTCGACGCGCATATCCTTGCCAAGATCGTCGTAGTAGACGTCCGCCTTCATCTCGAGCAGGTCGATGATGCCGCGGAAGTCCGCCTCGGAGCCGATCGGCAACTGGATCGGAACAGCGTTGCAGCGCAGGCGCTCGTGCACCATGTCGACAACGTTGTAGAAATTTGCGCCCATGATATCCATCTTGTTGATGTAGATCATGCGGGGAACATTGTAATGGTCAGCCTGTCTCCAGACCGTCTCGGACTGCGGCTCAACGCCGCCCTTGGCACAAAGGACCGTCACGCAGCCGTCGAGCACGCGCAGGCTGCGCTCGACCTCAACGGTGAAGTCAACGTGGCCCGGGGTGTCGATGATATTGATGCGGTTGCCCTTCCAGAAGCAAGTGGTCGCAGCGCTCGTGATCGTGATGCCGCGCTCCTGCTCCTGCGCCATCCAGTCCATGGTGGCGGTGCCTTCATGGGTCTCACCGAGCTTGTGGTTGACGCCCGTGTAGAACAGAATGCGTTCCGTCGTGGTCGTCTTACCGGCGTCGATGTGCGCCATGATGCCAATGTTTCTTGTGTTTTCAAGGGAATATTGTCTGGGCATAATTGATAGCTCCTAGTCGGAAGATTACCAGCGGAAGTGCGCGAACGCCTTGTTGGACTCGGCCATCTTGTGCGTGTCTTCGCGCTTCTTCACAGCAGCGCCGGTGTTGTTGCAGGCATCCATGATCTCGCCTGCGAGGCGCTCCTTCATGGTCTTTTCGCTGCGCTTGCGGGCATAGCCGGTCAGCCAGCGCAGGCCGAGCGTCTGGCGTCTCTCAGGACGCACTTCCATAGGAACCTGGTAGGTCGCACCGCCAACGCGGCGGGCCTTGACTTCGAGGCTCGGCATGATGTTGTTCATGGCTTCGGTAAACGCATCGAGCGGTTCCTTGCCGGTCTTTTCCTTGATGATGTCAAAAGCATCGTACACGACCTTCTGAGCAACACCCTTTTTGCCGTCGAGCATCACGCTGTTGATGAGCTTGGTCACCAGAACGCTGTTGTACATCGGATCCGGCAAAATTTCTCTTTTGGGAACGTTACCTCTTCTGGGCACTATACTTCCCTCCTTCATTAAAAAATGACTTCACAGGTACTCGAAGATGCGGTGCATCTCCGTCTGCGCCCCGAGGTTAACGAATACATATATATCAGTTAACAACAGGGCAAAATTTGCTGTTGGAACTTACTTCTTTCCTGCCTTCGGCCGCTTGGCACCGTACTTGGAACGGGCCTGCATACGTCCGGAAACGCCCTGCGTATCGAGCGTGCCGCGGATGATGTGGTAACGAACGCCAGGAAGATCCTTGACACGGCCGCCGCGGATCATAACGACGCTATGCTCCTGCAGGTTGTGACCGATGCCCGGGATGTAGGCGGTTACCTCGTAGCCGTTGGTCAGACGCACACGGGCGATCTTACGAAGCGCGGAGTTCGGCTTCTTGGGGGTAGAGGTACGCACGGCAGTGCAGACGCCTCTCTTCTGAGGTGCGCTCAGATTGGTCTCGCGGTTCTTCAGGGTGTTGAGGCCCTTCTGCATGGCGGGAGACGTGGACTTGTAGGTGACTTTCTCTCTGCCCTTTCTCACCAACTGGTTAAAAGTAGGCATGGTTTTCCTCCTTTCCTCGAAAATGGATCTATTTATACGATGCCAAAAAACAGCATCGGATAAACCGTGATTCTGCCGGAAAATTTTCAGGAAATCCCGGCCATTTTTGTGCTTTTTACACAGGCATGACAAATC
>DBEXMY010000159.1:0-19225 GCA_048168905.1 Collinsella sp.
GTGCTAGACGAGGCGGACTCGGTTTGCTCGGCAGTGGTATCGGCCGTTGAACTCCCTCGCTTGTTGAGCATGCCCGACACGATGGCAAACACAACCGACAGCGCAAAGAAGATCGCCAGCACGATGAGGATCTTCTTAATCACGCTCGACGAACGCGACGGCGTCTCTTCCTCGTCCTCGCCATATTGCGGAATCGACTTGGGGTACTCGCGATACGGCTCGCGCGACTCGTAGCGAGGCTGCGCCGTGCGAGGCATATACGTCGTCTGCTGAGGCTGCGGAATGGGATTCTGCGGCAGGTCATCATAGGGATTCGGCGTCGAGGCGGCATAAGAATCCTGCGGCGCGTAATCAAACGGGTCTGCCGCCGCGTTGCCATAGGGGCTTTGCAAAGATGCAGCGTAAGGGTCCTGCGCCGCGTCGCCATAGCCCATAACTCGTGTGGGCTCGGCAGAAGGCTGCGTCGCGGCGGGGTCGACATAACCGGGGTTGGGAACAACGCGGGTCGCATCGGCGCTATCGCCAGCCTGCGCGGAACCGCAGCCGCCCATCACGGTTGTCTTGTCCTGATCCATGCAACGATTCCTTTCCGTCGCCTGTAAGCATCAAGTTATCCATGCATTCTACCAGCGCAAAAGCCTATGATGGGCAGAGTCCGTCGGTATCTACAAGACATGCGCGGGCCTAAGGATCAAAAAGCCCCGCCGGGCCTTGGTAGGCGCGACGGGGCGGGCAAGCGGCTATGAGCAGCGAGCTTAGAACAGGCCGGTGATGTTGCCGTCGTTGTCGACGTCGATGTTCTCGGCCGCAGGGACCTTGGGCAGGCCCGGCATGGTCAGAACACTGCCAGTCAGTGCGACCACAAAGTGGGCGCCGGCGGAAACCTTGAGCTCACGCACCGTGATGCGGAAGTTCTCGGGAGCGCCCAGGGCCTTGGCGTTGTCGCTAAAGCTGTACTGCGTCTTGGCGACGCACACCGGCAGGTTGCCAAAGCCATTCTCGCGCAGCTCGGCGAGCTGGCGCTTGGCGGCCGGCGTAAAGTCAACGCCGTCGGCGCGGTAGACCTTGGTGGCAACGGCCTCGAGGGCATCAGCGACATCAGCGCCGTCCTCATAGGCAAACTTGAGCTCGCTCGGCTGCTCAATCAGACGCATGACCTCATCGGCAAGCTCGAGCGCGCCCTCGCCGCCCTTGGCCCAGACCTCGGAAAGCTTAACGTTGACGCCGAGCTTCTGGCACTCGGACTCAATGAGCGCGAGCTCGGCCTCGGTGTCCGTCGGGAAGCGGTTGATGGCGACCACGCAGGGCAGACCATATACGTTCTGGATGTTGTCGACGTGACGCAGCAGGTTGGGCATGCCAGCCTTGAGTGCCTCGAGGTTCTCCTCGTTGAGATCGGCCTTGGCGACGCCACCGTTGTACTTCAACGCGCGAGCGGTGGCGACGATCACGACGGCGTTGGGACGAACGCCCGTCATGCGGCACTTGATGTCCAGGAATTTCTCGGCACCCAGGTCGGCACCAAAGCCCGCCTCGGTAATGGCGACATCGCCAAAACGCATAGCCATACGCGTGGCCATGATGGAGTTGCAGCCGTGGGCGATATTGGCGAAGGGACCGCCGTGGACAAACGCGGGCGTGCCCTCGAGCGTCTGCACCAGATTGGGCTTGAGCGCATCCTTGAGCAGTGCGGCCATAGCTCCCTGGGCCTTAAGGTCGCGGGCGCGGACGGGCTCGCCGGCATAGCTATAGCCGACAACGATCTCGCCCAAGCGCTCCTTAAGATCGCTGATGCTCGTGGACAGGCACAGGATCGCCATGACCTCGGAGGCAACGGTGATATCGAAGCCGTCCTCGCGCGGCACGCCCTGGGCCTTACCGCCAATGCCGTCGATGACGTGGCGCAGCTGACGGTCGTTCATATCGACGACGCGCTTCCAAGTGATGCGCTTAACGTCAATACCGAGCTGATTGCCCTGCTGGATGTGGTTATCAAGCATGGCGGCCAGCAGGTTGTTGGCAGCACCGATAGCGTGGAAGTCGCCGGTAAAGTGCAGGTTGATATCCTCCATGGGGATGACCTGAGCCCAGCCGCCGCCGGCAGCACCGCCCTTAACGCCAAAGACGGGGCCGAGCGAAGGCTCGCGCAGGGCCACGGCACTCTTGACGCCGCGACGACGCAGGCCATCGGCCAGACCGATGGTCGTGGTGGTCTTGCCCTCGCCCGCAGGCGTGGGGTTGATGGCGGTCACGAGGACAAGCTTGGCCTGGTGATCAGTCGGCTCGTTGAGCAGTGAATAGTCGACCTTAGCCTTGTCGAAGCCGTACGGAATCAGGTGCTTAACGTCGACGCCGGCGTTCTTGGCCACCTCGGTAATAGGCAGTGGCGTGACAGAACGTGCGATTTCGATGTCAGTAGGCATGAGCGGTCCTTTCGTTACCGAATGAGAAAAAGACCAATTCAGCATAGCACGGGCGCGCAATAGTAAAACGCCCATAACCGATGAACGGCGATATGTTTACCCGATGCCCAGCGATAGTCCAACAGCCCGCCAAAACAAAGCGCCCTAAACGGTAGGTTCAATCCCCAGGTGCTCAAAGGTGCGAAGGGTTGCCTGACGGCCCTGCGGCGTACGAATCATCAACCCGCACTGCAGCAAATAGGGCTCATAGACATCCTCGAGCGTGCCCGGGTCCTCGCCCACCGCGCTGGCAAGGGTCGTAAGTCCCACGGCACGACCGGAGAACGTCTTGGCAAGCGTCTCCAAGATACGAATATCCATCCAGTCCAGACCGAGCTCGTCGATCTCGAAGAACTCGAGCGCCTGACGGCAGATATCGAGCTCAATGGGACCGTTGCCGCGCACCTGTGCATAGTCGCGCACGCGCTTGAGCAGGCGGTTGGCAAGACGTGGCGTACCGCGCGAACGCGAGCCGATCTCGAGTGCACTGGGATGATCGATCGTCACGCCCAGGATAGTCGCCGAGCGCGTCACAATCTGCGCGAGCTCCTCGACCGTGTAGTAATCCAGGCGATATGAAATGCCAAAGCGGTCGCGCAACGGGCCTGTCAACATGCCTGAGCGGGTCGTTGCCGCTACCAGCGTAAATTTGGGAATATCCAGGCGAATCGAGCGCGCCGCCGGACCCTTGCCAATCACGATATCGAGGGCAAAGTCCTCCATCGCGGGGTACAGGACCTCCTCGACCGAACGGTTGAGGCGGTGGATCTCGTCGATAAACAGCACATCACCCGGCTGCAAGTTAGTAAGGATGGCCGCCAGGTCGCCCGTGCGCGCGATGGCAGGGCCACTCGTGGTCTTGATCTGAGCGCCCAGCTCGTTGGCGATAACGGTGGCCAGCGTGGTCTTGCCCAGGCCCGGAGGACCCGAGAAGATCACGTGGTCGAGCGTCTCGCCACGGCTCTGCGCCGCTTCGATCAACACGCGCAGGCTCTGCTTGATGTGCTCCTGGCCACAGTAATCGTCCAGGCGCTGGGGGCGCAAAGTGCGGTCGACATCGAGGTCCTCGGCCGTCAGCTCCGAGCCCACCATGCGCTCGCCGTGCGCCATGGATGCCGCCGGCGAGTTGCCGGGCGTCGCCCACAGGTCCTGAGAGTCATCGGCTTCCCACATCACGCATCCATTCCAAGTCGCTTAAGCGCCGCGCCGAGCAAATCCTCGACACGCATATTCTGCCCATCATACCCGCTCAGGGCAACATCGGTCTCCTGCGGGCTAAAGCCCATGGAAAGGAGTGCCGCACGGGCATCGTCGATCGCCGAGGGAGCGGCAGCGGACACGGGCATCGCAACCTGTCCGGGAATCACGTCGACCGGCACAAAGCCCTTATCCTTGGCAAAGGTGCTCTTGAGTTCCAGGATCAGGCGCTGAGCTGTCTTTTTGCCCACACCGGGTACCTTGGCCATGCCCTTGTCGTCCTCGGCCATCACCAGCGAATACAGCTGCCCCACGGTATAGGTGGAAAGCACGGCAAGCGCCAGGCGCGGGCCAACGCCCGAAACGGACACGAGCCGGTCGAACATCGTGCGCTCATCCTTTGAGGAAAAACCGAAAAGTGTCATGGCGTCCTCGCGCACCTGCATACGCGTGTAGAGACGGACCTCGCCGCCGGGCGTCGGCAACGTGGCCGCAGTGCTGCCCGAGATGCCGAGTTCAAAGCCAACGCCCGACACATCGACGACAGCAGAGCTCATCGTGGCCTCGACAAGCGTTCCGTGGAGCTGGGAAATCATCAGTATCCGGTTCCTCTCTGTTGATAGAACTCGCCACCGGTGAGGGCGCGGGTGCGGCTGAGGTTTACGTGGCAGATGGCGCAGGCCAGGGCATCGGCGGCATGGTCGGGATGCGGGTCGTGGTCGAGCTGTGTTAGTGTGCGTACCATGTAGGCGACCTGCCGCTTGTCCGCGGCGCCAGTGCCCACCACAGCCTGTTTGATCTGCATGGGCGTGTACTCGCCAATCTCGAGCGCGCACTCCGAAAGCGCCACAAGCGCAGCACCGCGGGCATGCGCCGTGGGGATGGCCGAACGAACGTTGGCACCAAAGTAGATGCTCTCGACAGCAGCCGTGTCGGGTCGATAACGCTCAACGACATCCTTAAGGTCATGGGCGATATGCGACAGGCGCACCGCGAGCGGACTTCCGGCACTGGTCTCGATGCAGCCATAGGCACGGCAGCGAACCTCGCCACGCCGCTCCTCGATAATCCCCCAACCCGTATGAGCCAAACCGGGGTCAATGCCCAAGATAACCAAGCCGACCTCCCCTCGCCACAAGCACAGCGCAAGGCAAGGCCCCGCGCATCATTCACGAACGTCTGTTCTAGAATAACACAACGCTAGCCCTATAAGTCAGCCGAGATCGAATTGTAGGTTGAGTATACGCAAGCGAGCGCCCGCCAGAGCGAGCAAGGTGCCTTGAAAGAGGAGGGCATTGACCTGGCGGTCATGTCCGACGATTGAAAGGCAGATTGCCGCTCTGGCGGGCGCGCAGCGACCTAGTTCTGAGAGAAAAAGGGGAACTGCCTCGGATCAACCGGCGGATGCGGCATCGGGCCACCCTGGGGACTACCTTGCGAGCCGCCCTGACCGCCCATCATCTTATCGATGGCGTCCTGAACCTCGCCCTCGAACTTTTTCATTCCCTCGTGCAAACGACGCTGACCGTCCTCGGAGCGCAGCTCCTCCATTTGCTCGGGCGAAATACCCAGCAGCTCGCCCAGCACGCCCATCATCTCGTTTCGCACGCGCTCGCTCGTATCCTCGTCAGCAAAACGGCGCACCTCGGCGCGCGCCAGCGAATCGACCGTCATGCGCTCCTTGCCGCTGAGTCCCAGATCGGACCACGCAAGCATGTAGGGCCAGGAGCGCTCAACAAACGAACGTGCCGAGACGATCGGAGCCGTCGGCAGCATGCGGCGAGCAGCCTCGCCCTGGCGCACGAGCATCAGCAGCAGCGAGCAGGCCTCAGTCTTGCCAGCGGCCATCGGGATGTCGTCGAAAGATCGATTGCGGTCCACGTGCGCCTCGAGCGCGCCATCGACCTCACCCGGCTCAAGCCCGCCGAGCAGCTGTGCCGCGCGGTCGAGCATATCGACCGGACCGTCGAGCGTCGAGAGCGCTTGCGCCAGCACGCGCTCCATACAATCTTCCACCGCGTTGAGCGTCACGAGCTCTTGGGGCACCACGGCAGACGTGCGGTTGCGCACGCGCGCCACAAACTCAAGCGTCGACAGGTACACATCGCCAAAGGGCGCGTAATCGCCCTGGTAGCCGCCGCAAAGCGCCGGCGCCGCCAGCGCGTACTCGGTTTTGGACAGCGGGCTCAGCGCCATCGCACCCAGCTCGAGCGCCGTGTCCTCCAGCATGAGGCCCAACGTGCGCGAGCGCAGACGCTCGGCATCGCCCGCCGACACGTCGCGATCGAGCACACGCGCCGCATCCGGTGCATCGCGCTCGACAGTGCGAATGTGTAAACGCTCGGCGATGGCGCGGACGGCGGCACAGCGGGCAGCCTCGGCCTCTTCCTGCGCCGGAGTAAAGATACGGTTGCGCCCCAGCACCAGGCCAATCACATTGCGCGGGCCCAGAGCGTCGACGGCCAGCGCCGCCAGCAAAGACGACGGCAAGTCGCCCTCGAGCGCCACCACGGCGCGCGACGCACCGCGGGCGCGGGCGTTATCGCGAACGGCAAGCACCAGCGCCTGCCACAGCCATTCCTCGGAGCGAAACTCGGGCAGCTCGTGGTCTTCCAGGGCATCGAGCATCACACCGCGCTGGATCTCCTGAACCAGTAGGCTCTCCTCAAAACACGGCGCTTGGGCCACCACGCGGCCGCAGTCGTCGAGCACAAACGAACCGCCGGTATACACCGACTCGTCATAGGCACCGACCGGCGCTATGCAGGCAAACCACACGCTGCGCTTGGATGCGATCTTGCGGTAGGCGCCGCTGCGAACGGCGGCAATGGCAGCAGTCTCGCGGTCGGTCATGTCAAACGCGTTGAATTGGAAATACGCAATGAGGTCAACACCGGTCGGCAACATCTCGAGTTCGCGGTCCAAGTCAAAAATCACGGCGATGCGCACGCCGTCCACGTCGAACACCGGCGGCGCCCAACGCGTGTCGCTGTTCTCGCCACGCTGCAGGGCAATGCTCGAACGCGCCGGCACCACATGACCGTCCTTGAGCATCATGTAGTCGAGCAGCGGCTGGCCCTCAAACGAAACCGCCGCGGGCACGATGCAGATCATGTCAAGCTCCTGGATACGCTCGGCGACACCAGTCAAGCCGGCAAGCATGTCGTGCTCAAAGTCGGCAGCGCCCACCAGGCCACCGGGCATGGCGCCCATAAAGAGCGGAGCCGGAACGCACAGCACGCGCGCCCCGCGCTCGTGGGCCAGACGAGCCTGGTCCTCGATGCGGCCGCAAATGCCCTCAATATCACCCAGGCGCATATCGATCTGTGCAAGCGCGAGCTTCATGGCTCAGCCCTTTCCGTCGTAAACCATCGAAATCGTAGTAAAAGCGCCGGCCGCATAATGCAGTCGGCGCTTGCATGTGCATATGCTAGCTATGATACCCCGAGCGGGGGCGCGCTCCTAGAATGTCGCGGACCACAGCCCGTGCAGGTTGCAGTAGGCATAGACGGTACCGGTCTTGGAGCCGCCCGCGAAAAACGTCGCGGGTTTCATGCCGGGCTCAAGGTAATGGACCTCTAAGCGGCCCTCGGCCTCAAGGGCGATCCACTCAATGTAGTGCTCGGGCAGGCTGGGGTGCTCGACCGAGCCAACGCGTGCGCGAATCACGTGACCGTCACGCTCGGTCTCGACAACAGGCACGTGCTTCTCGTGCGCCGCGTCCTCAGTGTTTGCAGTCAGCTCCGTGCAACCGGCAGGGGTCGCAACGCCGTCGCCAAGGGCAGCGATGAGCTTGCCGTCGGGGTCCTTAAAGAATTTCGCCATGATGTTCTCCTTTGCTGATGTGCCAATGTTCTCGATGGTTCTTATGCCCAAAGGCAGACAAACCATCCACGGCATTGCAAATGAACACATAACGGATCAGGCAAGCGGTCGGGCCAAAATGCGTCGACCGTCCTGCCCACTCCAGCAGTCCCACCCCGCGCGCGGCTAGCGCCCGTCGCCGCCCAGCAGCGCCAGAACATCTTCGCGGGTAAACAACGCCGACGAGATGCCGTCGCCGCCGAGCACGCTGTTGACCAGGTCGCGCTTGGACTCCTGCATCTGCATAATGCGCTCCTCGATCGTGTCCTTGGCGATGAGCTTGTACACGGTCACGGTATGCTGCTGACCAATACGATGCGCGCGGTCGGTCGCCTGGTCCTGCGCGGCCACGTTCCACCACGGGTCGTAGTGAATGACCACATCGGCCGCCGTCAGGTTAAGGCCCACGCCGCCCGCCTTGAGCGAAATCAAAAAGACCGGAACCTCGCCCGCTTGGAACTGCGCGACCATCTTGGCGCGGCTCTCCTTAGACGAAGCGCCCGTGAGCTTAAGGAAGGCGATGTCCTCCTTGGCCAGGCGCTTACCGATAATATCGAGCATACCCGTAAACTGGCTGAACAACAGGATGCGATGTCCGCCGTCGAGTGCGCCGTGCACGAGCTCCATGCACGTATCGAGTTTGGCGCTCCCCGCCTTGTAATCCTCGTAGTGCAGACGCGGGTCGCAGCAGATCTGGCGCAGCTTGGTGAGCTCGGCGAGCACCTTGAGCTTGTCCTTCTTAAACTCGGATGCCTCGCGATGCTGCACCTGTTGGGCGATGCGGTCCTGGTTGGCCAGGTAGAGTTTGCGCTGCTCGCCGGTGAGCTGCGCCATGACCGTATCCTCGATCTTCTCGGGCAGGTCGGCCACCACGTCTTCCTTGACACGGCGCAACACAAACGGCGACACGAGCGCTTGCAGGCGGGCGGCACTGTCGCCCTCGGCATGCTCGACCGGGCTTTCGAAGCGCTTGGCAAACGACTCGCGCGTGCCGAGCAGGCCCGGCATTAAAAAGTCGAAGATGCTCCAGAGCTCGGATAGGCGGTTTTCGATGGGCGTGCCCGTCAGGGCAAAGCGCACGCCGGCAGGCAGGCGCTTTGCGGCGCGCGCCACCTGGGTGAGCGGGTTTTTAATGTACTGGGCCTCATCGAGCACCACGCGGGCAAAGTCCCGCTCGGCATACTCGTCGATATCGCGGCGCATGAGGTCATACGACGTCACGACCACGTTATGCTCGTCGGCGCCTGCTATCTGCACGCGGCGTTGAGCCTTGGCGCCCACGATGGCGCACACATCCAGCGAGGGCGCAAAGCGCTCCAGCTCGGCAGTCCAGTTGTACACGAGTGAGGCCGGGCATACCACGAGCGTGGGCTTGTTGTCCCCCGCCTCCACGCGCACCAGGATATGCGCGATCATCTGGAGCGTTTTGCCCAGGCCCATATCGTCGGCCAAGATACCGCCGAGGCCCAGATGCTCAAGCGAGCCGAGCCACTGGTAGCCGTCGACCTGGTAGCCACGCAGCGTGGCCTTGAGCGAGGCGGGTACCGTAAAGTCCATCTTGCCGAGCGTGTCCAGGCGCTCGACGGTACGGCGGAACGCAGCGTCGCGATCGGCCTCGAGCGCGGGCGTGCGCGCGAGCATGCTATCGACGAACAGGGTGCTCGATGCGGAAAGCGACACGCCGTCGAGCAGGTCGACGGCATCGACGCCCAGGTCCTTGGCGAGGCCAAACGCGGCTCGAGCGCCCTCGTCCAGGCGAATGATGTCGCCGGACGTAAGGCGCGCAAACGTTTGATGGCGCTTGTACGAATCGAGATAGACGGCAAGATCTGCCGCCGAAAGACCGCTCGCGCCCAGTTCAACATCGAGCAGGTTGCTCTTGACGGTCGCACGCACCGAAAGCTTGGGCGCAGGGCGCACCGAGATCTGGCGTAGGTGGTCGCTGAGCATGACCTCGCCCAGCTCGGACAGGGCAGACAGGCCCTCGGTCAGCAAGCAGAACAGGCTCTCGTCGTCGCGCTCCTCAAACGCCAGGCCGCCCTCGTAAAAGTCGAAATACAGGGCCGCCGTGTCCATAACGCGAAACTCTGCTATCTCGTCGCGCGGCGGCACGCCCGGGCGCTGTTCTTCGAAGGGGCTTCCCGGAGCACCCAGGCTAAAGAGATCTGCCGACCAGTCGCCGTAGGAAACCGTAATCTTGCAGGTCACGAGCCCGTCGTCGACACCGATTGCCATGGCAAAGCTCGGCTCGGGCGCCACGGTGTCGAGCACGGCGGGCGCGGTAAGGTCGGTGTAGTCGCGCAAAATGGGCAGCGCCATACGACAGAACTCCCCCACCTGGTCGACAGCGATATGGATCGGCGTGCGACAGGGCAGTAAGCGCGATAGGAACGGCGCCGCATGCTGGGCAAACGCTACATCGGCGCGGCGCGCACGGCGGGTGTCGACCAGATAGGCAACGTCGCCCGAAGCAAAGCAGTATGCATCGGCCGGCAGGCGTAGATCGTAGCTGCCGCCAGCCGCCGGCGCGATTTTGGCGGCAAGGAGCGGTGGGCGCTTAGACAGAGCCTCGTCCTCCCCTTCCGGAGGCATCTCAACCGCCACGTCATAGGTGCGATGCGTCGTCGTCCCCCGCGACCAGGCGGGCTCAAAGGAGATGGTCTGGCCACGCAGCAGGTCCAGCACATATACGATGCTATGCTCGGACAGCGGCAACTGACGCTCGGCGACAAAACCGCTGCGGGCAAAGTCGTACGACGCCGAACGCGAGCTTGTGATGTCATCGAGATAGGCAACTGTCGTCACAACAAGGTTGAGCAGCTTTGTCGACACGTCCTCGAAGGCTTCGGGCGTATGGACAAACGTGAGCTTCTTGCCGTACGAGAAGGTGCCGCCTCGGACATAGGCGTCGGCCATGCCGTCGATATCCTTGACCACGTAGGAGACCGATCCACAACGAATGCGAAGCTCGAGCGCCCAGCTAAAGCGGTCGGCAAACAGTGGATTGTAGTACGGCACCAACGAGGGCTCCAACACCGCCTTGGGGGCATCGGGATCCACACTGCCAGCGAGCTTGCGGCGCATGCTCGCCAGCTCATCCATGCGTGCGTCCGAAAGATCGGAGAGCGCCGCCATGAGGCTGGGACTCGTGGGGACGGGCGCCGGAAAGGGAAAGTTGGGATTGACGGCCGGCGCTTTGAGCGCGGTGCGCGCGGGCTGTTTCGGCTGCGCCGTAAACGTGCGGACCGGCGTGCGCAAACCTTCGACGGGCTCGGCGCCGCTGGCATCCAAATACGCCAGAGCCGTGGCAATAGCGTGCTTGCACATACCGGGGTAACGATAGGCGGCGGGGCAATCGCAGTCGTAGTCGATCACCTCGTGCTCGTCCATGTCGAGCGCCACGTGCGTCTTGTACAGGTCGCCGCGCGAACCGCGCACCGAGCCCTCAACCGTCACGTTTTTGGAGAAGCGCGAGCCGCTGTCCTCGATCGACAGCACGGCGCCGTTGAGCATGAGCGAACGCCCCTTCATAAAGGTGCCGCTCAACGCCGCCTCTTTGCGAAGCGCCTGCACAAACGTCCCCTGCGCCATCACTTCCTCCAATCTCACCCGGGGTAGCTAATTTGGGACGGGGCTATTTTAGCTACCCCCATATGTCGGTTGAGATGTATTCCGACCCCGACTCATTCGCCATCAGCCAAAGGGTAGCTAAAATAGCCCCGTCCCAAATTAGCTACCCCGGCAAAGGCATCCTAGATAACCGTCACGCGGCCCTGGTTACCCACAATCGCCTTTGCCTCTGCCAACAGCGGAATCGAGCGTGCGTTGACCTTGGCCGGCACCTCGGCACGCAGTACGCGCCCGTCCACCTGCTCGATAAAGATCTCCACGCGGTCGCCGCCCGGGTTGGCGGTAAGCACCGTGGCAAGACGCGCCATATTGCCCTGGCTAAAGCGGCTGTTGGGCACCATGACCTCAAACACCTTGGGCTTGTTGTTCTCCTCGTTGAGCTCCAGCGGCACGATCTCCTGCGCGATGATCTGGTCGCCGCGGTCCGAGCGCTCGAGTTTGCCCTTAATGCGCACAAACGCATCGGACAGCTGCGCGCCGGTCTCGGGATCGACCTCGCCGTACAGGTACCCCTCGGCCTCCTTGTAGGTCTTGGGGAACACCACGACCGTGGCCTCGCCTTCCATGTCCTCGAGCTGCACGATGCCCATGGGGTCGCCGTTTTTGGTCACGCGCTTGGACACGCTCGAGACCATACCGGCCCACCACAGCGCCTTGCCCTCGGGAATCTCCTGGTTGATGGTACCGCCCGTGGGGTTTTGCACCTCGTAGCCGGTATCGATCTGAGAGAACGAGAAGTCGCGCGCCTTGGCTAGCGCATACTCAAACGGGCGCAGCGGGTGGTCCGAGACATAGATGCCCAGAACCTCCTTCTCCTGGCTCAGCTTAAGGTGGCGGTCCCACTCCTGGCCGTCCGGATCGGGCACGCTCACCTCAAAGCCCGAGCCCTCAACGTCGCCAAACATGTCGAAGAACGACGTCTGGCCGCTCGCACGATCCTTCTGGCGCTTTACCGCGGCATCGATGATGTTCTCAGGGTTGTTCTTATCCACAAAGTGCATCATCTGGCGACGCGGATACCCCGTGGAGTCGAAGGCGCCTGCCTTGATGAGCGATTCGATCACGCGGCGGTTGGCCTGGCTCGAGTCCACGCGCTCGACAAAGTCGTGCAGCGTCTTAAACGGACCGCCCGCCTCGCGCTCGGCGATAATCGCCTGCGCCACGCCGGTGCCCACGCCGCGGATACCGGCCAGACCAAAGCGCACGCCTTCCTTGGTAGCCGTGAACTCGGTACCGGACTCGTTGACATCTGGCGACAGCACGGGGATGCCGTCGTGACGGCACGCCGAGACGTAGTGCACGATCTTGTCGGTCTTACCCGTATAGGACGTCAGAACGGCCGCCATGTACTCATGCGGATAGTGCGCCTTGAGCCATGCCGTCTGCATAACCAGGATGGCGTAACCGGCGGAGTGCGACTTATTGAAGGCGTAGGACGCGAACTCAAGGACATCGTCCCAAATCTTCTGGGCGACCTCGCGCGTGTAGTTGTTCTTGATAGCGCCATTCATCCAGTGGTCGTAAGTGGTCTCGTCCGAGCCATCCTCCCAGTGGAGCACCGTCGACGTGAGCAGCTTAATCTTTTTCTTGGCCACGGGCTTACGGATACGCGAGTCCGATTCGCCCTTGGAGAAGCCGCACATCTCGACGGAGATGAGCATAACCTGCTCCTGATAGACCATGGTGCCGTAGGTTTCGCCCAGGATGTCGTCCAGACGGTCGTCGTAGGAGACAGCCGGTTCCTTGCCGTTCATACGGTTGATATAGGACGAAACCATGCCGGCGCCCAGCGGTCCCGGGCGGTACAGAGCGATCAATGCCACGACGTGCTTGTACTCGGTGGGCTTCATGTTCTTGATCGTGGCCGTCATGCCGGCGGACTCGACCTGGAAGACGCCGGCGGTGTGGCCGGAGCCCATGAGCTTAAAGATCTCGGGGTCGTCAAAGGGAATCTCTTCCTCTTTGATGTCGATGCCGAAGTTCTTTTTGATGTTTGCCTTGGCCTTGGAGATAACCGTCAGCGTGCGCAGGCCCAAGAAGTCCATCTTGAGCAGGCCCATGTCGGCAACGGTATGGCCCTCGTACTGGGTAATCTCGACGCCGCCCTTGGTGTCGAGCTTGGTGGGCACATGCTCGTTGACGGGATCGCGGCAGATCAGAACGGCGCACGCGTGCACGCCCTCGCCACGGGTGAGGCCCTCGATCGAGAGCGCCGTGTCGATGATGCGGCGGGCGTCGTCATCCTTTTTATAGGCCTCGGCAAAGTCGGGGTTAAACAGATCCTCTTTGCCGGGTTGCTTTTCGAGCACCTGCTTGAGCTTGACCTTGGGGTCGCTCGAGACCATCTTGGACAGGCGCTGGCCCATGTAGACCGGATAGTCCAGCACGCGCGCGGCGTCGTTGATGGCCTGCTTGGCCTTGATGGTCGAGTAGGTGATGACGTGGGTGACCTTCTCGGGGCCGTAGAGCTGGCGAACGTGCTCCACGACCTCGAGGCGCCGCTCATCGTCGAAGTCCATATCGATATCGGGCATCTCGGTACGCTGCGGGGAGAGGAACCTCTCAAACATCAGGCCGTTCTCGAGCGGGTCGAACGCGGTGATGTTCATGGCGTAGGCGACGATAGCGCCGGCGGCAGAACCACGGCCGGGGCCGACGCCGATGCCGTTGTCCTTGGCCCATTGCACGTACTCGGCAACGATCAAGAAGTAGGCGGCAAAGCCCTTGTCGCAGATGACCTTGTATTCGTACTCAAAGCGCTCTTTGATGTTGACTCCGCCGATCTCGCGCGTGGCCCAGTCGTCACCGTAGTGCTGGCGCAGGCCCTTCTCGCACTCGCGGCGGAACTGGCTCTCGTGCGTCTCGCCGGGATCGAGCAACGGGAAGCGCGGCAGGATGATGGAGTCCCAGTCGAGCTCCACGTAGCACTTGTCGGCAATCTCGAGCGTGTTGTCGCAGGCCTCGGGGCAATACGGGAACATCGCCCGCATCTCCTCCTCGGTCTTCATGTAAAACTCCGAGCCGGTCATGCGCATGCGGTTGGGGTCGTCGACTTTGGCGTTCATGCCGATGCACATGATGACGTCCTGCACGGGCGCGTCCTCGCGGCGCAGGTAGTGGAAGTCGTTGGTCGCGATGACCTTGACGCCCACCTGTTTGGCGATGTCGATGAGCGTGCGGTCCATCTGCTCGTCGGTCAGACCGTTGTCGGTGGTGATGCCGTGTTCCTGGATCTCGATGTAGAAGTCGCCGGGGTCGAAGGTGTCGCGGAAGGTCTCGGCCCACTTGATGGCGCCTTCCATGTCACCGCGGTCGATGTATTTGGGGATGATGCCGGCGATACAGGCGCTGGTGCAGATCATGCCCTTGGCGTGGCGGCGCAGGTTGTCGAGCGTCACACGGGGCTTGTAGTAAAAGCCCTGTACGGCGGCCTCGGAGACCGTCTGCATCAGGTTGACGTAGCCCTCCTGGTCCTTGGCCAGAAGGATCATGTGGTAGAGCTCGGGCTTGTGGTCGCGGGCGAGCGTCTCGTCCGGCGTAAAGTAGACCTCGCAGCCAAAGATGGGTTTGATGACCAGGGGCGGCTTGAGCTCGTCGATGTTGCCCTTCTCGTCCCACATGGCCATGTCCTTCACATACTGGGCATGCTCGCGCGGGTTTTCCTCGGGATCGGGCTCCACCAGCTCGTCGCGGCGGTCCTTTTCCAAGAAGGCCTTGTCGTGGCTCCAGGTTTTGTACTCGGGCGTGTTGTGGTTGACGGCGTCGCAGGCCAGCGCCAGGTCGGGCACGCCGTACATGTAGCCGTGGTCGGTGATGGCCACGGCGGGCATGCCCAGCTCAACGGCACGGTTGACCATATCCTGGATACGGGTTGCGCCGTCGAGCATGGAGAAAACAGTGTGATTGTGCAGATGGACGAATGCCATGTGATGAGCTCCGATGCGGGTTCGTGTTCTGACTGAACGATTTTACCCCACGGCACGGACAGCACCCGAACCTAGCCAAACCCACACGGCTCCTCTTGAGTTGCGGTGAAATAGTTCCCGCTTGGGCCATCTGGGCCGCAATACAGGAACTATTCCACCGCAAGCTATCTGAGGGCTAGAGATTGTAGGTGACTACTTGGGGCTCGGCGGGATTGACGAAGAGAGTCGGATCGGCCTGCTCCACGCGAACGAACTTGACGGTCACAGCCTCAAAGCCCGCCCTGCGCAGAACGTCGGCGTAGACGCGCGCCTGCAGGGCGTGCTTCTCCTGCAGCTGTTCCGGCGTCTCGTCCGGCGCGCCGCCCGTCTTGTAGTCGATGACCAGCGCACATGACGAATCCGCCGGGTTCGTCGCCAAAGCGTCGATGGCGCCCTCGGCATAAGCACCGTAGCGAGCGATGTCCTCGTCCTCGCAGCCCAGTGAAAAGAACGGCACCTCGGCGCGAACGCACGGCCACGCGAGCAAGTCGGCACGAACAGCCGACTTGAGCCAGCGGTCCAGGGCAACGTCGAAGCGCTCACGCTGCTCCGGCGTCAGGCACCACAGGCGCGCCAGCGCATCGGCACGCTCAGCGGGCAGCGCATCGGCACCCATCTCGATCAGCCACTGGCAGGCGGCATGGAACGCCGAGCCCAGCGCCATGGGGTTGCCGGCGGGCTCAACGGCAGCCACGTCTGCATCCGTCATCTCCGAGCCATCCGACTCCGCATCATCGCCGGCCTCGTCCATGGGCACGTGTGCCTCGGCGGCACGATCTTCCGTCTCGGCATGGAGCGCCGCGGCGATTGACGAGTAGCTATACGAATCACGCATCGGATACGGACAGATGCCCATGCGCACGCCCACTGCCTGGGAATACACAAGCTCAAACGAATCGGGCTTGGGGTCGGCAGGACCGGGGACGGTTGAGCGCGCAGCATTATCGGCGGCATCGGCATCGCCACGAACAAGCCTGCCCTCGGCATCCAGCGAAGCGTTGGCCTCAAACGCCTGCTCGCCAAAGGTAAAGTCCGAAAGCGAAATGAGCTCGTAGTCGCCCGGCTGGGAGTTGTCGAACACCAGGCGGTCGGCATCGAGCTGCGGCATGTCCAGAGCGTCGGTCGGCAAAATACGGCGCAGCACGTCGTAGGTCAGATCGGTCTCGACATCGAAGGTCGGCGCCGTCACCTTGCCACGGCTCACGCCAGCATCCATCGCCAAGATCACCAGCTCGCGCGCACGCGTCATGGCAACGTAGAGCAAGCGGGCCCGCTCCTCGAGCGAAAGCCGCAGGTCGTCGTTGCGCAGGCGGGCAAATGCCTCGGCGGGAGAGCCCGTCGCACAGACGTCCTCCATGAGCTCCGGCGGCAGCCACAGCGACGTGCCCTTGCCCTTAAACGCATGCTCAAACTGCTTTTTGACGTCGTCGCCCTTCACAAAGGTACCGTCGGCGAGCTTAACGCCGTCGAAACGTGCCGGCAGTGCCACGACCTGTGCTCCGCCCTCGACGCGACCCATCTGTGCCGCACCCGAGGACTTACGCACGCCAAAGCACTCGGCGACCGCCACGACCGGATATTCCAGACCCTTGGAGGCATGCACCGTCATGATGCGCACCGCGCCGTCGCCCTCCTCGTTGAGGGCACCCGGGGCTTCCTTGCCCGCCAAGAAGCGGTCGAAGGCCAGCACGATGGAACGCGGCGAGTTGCCGAACTCGGCCTCCGCCTCGGCCACGGCATCGAGCGCCTTGAGCACGTTGGCGGCAATGGCCTTGCCCTCGGGACCACGCTGTGCCAGACGTACAAACCAGCCGGAGGCGTTGACCACGTCGCGCGCGATGGCGGCGAACGAATCGCGGCCCACGCGACGAAGCGCATACCGCAGCACCTCGCGGGCGCGCGTCACCAGCGGCAAGTCTTGCAAACCCGGCACATCGGAATCGCTCATGATGCCCACGTCGATATTCCTGCGCGAGGTCTCCCCCGTCTGCTCGTCGAGTTTGGTCGCCAGCGCCAGGAACTCCTGGGCGCCGAGTGCAAACATCGGCGAGGCGAGCAGCGGCATAAGGCCCTGCGCCGTATCGGCCGGATTGGCGAGCGCACAAACCAGGGCGCGCACCGTCTGCACCTCGGCTGCTTGGGCAAAGACCGAGCCGCCCGCGATGACGCAGTCGAGCCCCTGGTCGCGGAAGGCCTGGGCGTAGACGTCGGCGTTGGTCATGCGGCCCAGCAGCAGCACCATGCCGCCCTGTGGCTGGCCGGCATCGGCAAGCGCGCGGAATCGCTCGGCGATCGCACGGGCCTTGGCCTGCGTGCGTTCCTGCGTACTGCCGCCGGCAACAAAGAGGGCCTGCCGACGCGAGGCGTCTGCCACCAGCGTGTCCTTGCGGCCGTCGCTCGCCTCAAGATCCAAAAAGCCCTGCATCAGGCCGCCGTCATCGCCGTCGAAGACGCGTGCCACGTAACGCAGTACCTCGTCGTGGCTGCGGAAGTTGCGCACGAGTTTGACGAGTTCGCCGGCAGGGGCGTCGACCACGGCAGTCGCCTCGGGCGCAGCAGAGGAGCCCACCTTGCGCTCCTGACGGCGGAACACCTCGACCTCGGCGCCACGGAAGCGATAGATGGACTGCTGCGCATCGCCTACGGTGCACAACGCGCGCTCCCCCGCGCCCGTCAGATAGCGAATCAAATCGACCTGCATCTGGTCGGTATCCTGGAACTCATCGATCATGACCATCTTAAAGCGGCCCTCGTATGCCGCTCGGATGGCCGGGTAATCGCACAGGGCCTCGTAGGCCATGCGCAGCAGGTCGTTGTTGTCGAGGGCAGACTGGCCGGCCTTGAGCGCGCGATACTCAGCCTCCACGGAACGGGCCAGGCCCACCAGCGCATCGAGCGCCGGGCCACCGCAGGCAAGCACGATATTGATAAACGCATCGGCGGCCTCGGCCTTGAGCAGCTCGACCTGCTCCTTAGGGAATGCCTTGCTCGCGCGCGGCATGGTGCACGACATCATGAGTCGCGCTGCATCGGCCATGGTCTTGCCGCTCGCCTCGAACGCGTCAATGGCGTCGAGTGCCATCTGCGCCTTCTCGGTCGCGGCCTTGCTTGCGCCCAGCGCTGCGCGATAGGCATCGGCGAGTGCCGAGGTATCGGCCTGGCCGCGCGCCACGCACACGTCGTCCATACCGCCCGGCAACTGGCTCGACAGCTCCAGCAGGTCGCGCACCAGGCCCTTGATGGTCGTGCCGGTGCCAAAGGAACCGCCCTCGCCCGCCATGGGATACCAGGCATAGAGGGCCTTGAGCGATGCCGCGAGCTCGGGGGCGGCATCGGGCGCCGTCGCGCGGGCCAGCACATGCTCAACAGCCTGGTCCATAAGCTCGTCGGTATCGGTGAGCACCGTGAACTCGGGGTCGATGCCCAGCTCCAGCGCATGCGCGCGCAGGATACGCGAGCACATGCCGTGAATGGTCGAAATCCACGCGTCGTCGACGGTCAGTGCTTCCTCGTCCATGCCCTCGTCGATAAGCGCACGGCGCACGCGGTCGCGAATCTCGGCCGCGGCATCCTTGGTAAAGGTGATGGCGAGCACCTGGTCCAGATGCTCGACGAACGGACCGGATTCGGGCGAGAGCGCGTAGACGATGCGGCGCGTGAGGGTAAAGGTCTTGCCCGAACCGGCGCCCGCCGAGACAAACAGCGGACGGTCGAGCGTCTTGACGATCTGCAGCTGTTGCGGCATCAAAGTCGAAAGATCCATGGTCTACACGCCCCTCCTTACAAACGTTCCTTGGTGGTTATACGAACAGCGCGCATGCGCGGCTTGCGCCGATGTCGGGTCGACAGCGGCGACGTCACCTGCCTCGAGCTCGCGCAGGCGCTCGGCAATGCCGGTCTCCACGCGGTCGAGCAGGGCATCGAAGTCCATGCTGCCGCCCTCGCCCGGGAAACCCTTCTTGAGGCCCGGGATGCGACCGTCGCCGCGCTCTTCCTCGAGCAACTCGGCACTCGCCGCGCCGCGCAGCGCTGGCTTGCCGCCCTTGGTCGAGAAATAGAGCGCAGCACGGGTATCTAGGCCCAGCGCCCGACGCATGGCCTGCGCGT
>DBEXMY010000160.1:0-7293 GCA_048168905.1 Collinsella sp.
TCTTTGTAGCCAATCGCCTGCATCGAAGTGAGCGCATCTTCAAGCCCCTGGTCCATAAGGCCACGGACCTCATCAACAAGACCCTGCTCAAACATGAGGTCAACGCGCAGGTTAATGCGCTCGTAAAGCAGCTCACGATTGCGTGTCAAGCCAAACCACAAGGCATGATAAAGCTCACATGGAACACTAAACTGTGACTTTTGCTGTGCGTAGGAAACGCCGTCATCATGCATTTCGAGCGCACGAATCACGCGGCGCACATTATGAGGATGAATGACCGCGGCAGACTCAGGATCGCGCTCGGCAAGCAGCTTATGCAGCGCTTCCTCACCAATGCGCTCGGCAAGTTCCTGATAACCCGCACGGCGATCGTCCTCAAGTTCTCCCGAGGGAAAATCCATCTCATCGAGGGCGGCCTTGAGATACAGGCCCGTACCCCCGCAAAACACCGGAAGACGTCCAGACCCGAGCAGGCGCTCAACATGCGCGCGAGCGTCTGCCTGGTAAAGCGCCGCAGAGTACGCGACGCCCGGCTCTACGATGTCAACGAGACGCAGAGGCGCCGTACACTCATCGGGCGTCATCTTTGCGGTGCCGATATCCATACCGCGATAGATTTGCATCGCATCGCACGACAGCACTTCAGACGAAAGGCGAGCGGCCAAACGGTCAGCGACGTCACTTTTACCAACCGCCGTCGGACCGACGATCGCAACGGCGGAAAGACCTGCCCCGGGAGAAATCATTAGCGCGGCTCACCCACAACGGAGCCTGACAAATACCACGTCTTAGCAACGTCGACGTCAACATCAACGATCTTACCGACAAGCTGGTCGATGCTATATCCCTCGGGAATGGGCGCATGAACGGTCTGATTCTTGGGGCTCTTGCCCAGCAGCACCGCATCGTTCTTTTTACTCGTACCCCCAATGAGCGCCGGCACCACGGTATGGAGCTCACCCTGGTTGTACTCGTGCGCTGTCGTCTCGATAACCTTGACCAGACGGTTAAAGCGCTCAAGGATGACCTCGTGCGGTGTGGGATCATCAATCTCGGCGGCCGGGGTACCAGCGCGCTTGGAGTAGATGAAGGTATAGGCCTGGGCATAGCGGACCGTCTCGGCAAGCGAGAGCGTCTGCTCAAAGTCTTCTTCAGTCTCGCCTGGGAAGCCAACGATAATGTCGGTCGAGAGCGCGATATCGGGCATACGGTTGCGAATGCGATCGACCAGGCCCAAATAGTCCTCACGTGTATAACGGCGATTCATCTCTTTGAGGATCCGCGTCGAACCTGACTGGACGGCCAAGTGCAGCTGCGGCATAACGGCAGGCGTCTCGGCCATGGCGTCGATGGTCTCGGGCAACAGGTCCTTGGGATGCGAAGACGTAAAGAAGATGCGCTCCACACCCGTATCGCCCACGGCACGCAGCAGATCGGCAAAACGCGGCTTGCCAAACAGATCGCGACCATATGAGTTAACGTTTTGGCCCAGCAGCGTAATCTCACGCACGCCCTGGCGCACCAAACCGGTCACCTCGTCGACAATCTCCTCGAAGGGGCGGCTCTTTTCGCGACCGCGCACGTACGGCACGATGCAATAGGTGCAGAAATTATTGCAGCCCGTCATGATGGGCACCCAAGCGTGATACTGGGTCTCTCGATGCCACGGCATGCTCATGGCATCCGTATCCTCATGCTCATTGGTGCGGATATGACGCTTGCCGTCAAGGAACGCCTCGGCAATGAGCTCGGCCACATGTGCGATAGAATGCGTGCCAAAGATGACATTGACGTTATCGACGTTGGTGAGCAGTCCCTCGCCATCACGCTGCGCGATGCAGCCGCCCACGGCAACCACACGCTTGCCCGAAGGCGAAGGCGGCAGGCTTTTGCAGGAATTGCACTGACCGTACAGGCGAGTATCGGCGGCCTCGCGCACGCAGCATGTCATGAAGACAACGATATCGGCATGCTCAAGATCGAGCGCCATGAGGCAACCATACGAATCGAGCAGACCGCTCACGCGCTCAGAGTCGTGCTGATTCATCTGGCAGCCAAAGGTGCGGATAAAGTAGGTTTTACCGGCAAGAATATCGCGTACGGAACGCTGATCCATGTGCATAAGTCCTAACGTTGGGGAGCGAAACGAGGCTAGCAGAAGCTATGCCACAGGCTTAACATCATCCATGACGACGTTATCCATAGCAGCTCGATTGATCTGGTGAACGTAGATAGAAAGGCGGATGGCCGTGCGCGACTCCCCGTTAATGAGAATGTCGGAGAACACGGGCGCGCAGGAAATATCAAAACCGGTTGGGATCAAAAAACCGCGCGCGATGGCAACGGCCTTAATGGCCTGGTTGACAGCACCGGCGCCGACACACTGGATGTTGACGGGTACACCATCCTTGACCATGCCGGCGATGGCGCCGGCAACGGACGCGGGCGATGATTTGCTTGATACCTTCAGGCAATCCATGAAGAAACTCCTGCGTTTAAAAGTACGTTTTAACTGCAATAACTGTATCGTACCGAGAGGACTCGGTAAAGGCACTATTCCTCTTTGGCAAGATCGAAGGTCACAGTGATTCGATCACGCGAAACACGAATCTTTGGGTCACCGCAAAGGTTGAGATAGTACCGGGCGGCAAGGTCATTAAAGTCACGCTCCACAGCACGCGAAAACTGTGCCATGTCATCCTTGGCAATACGTAGCCCGCGACGATCCTTTGCAAGATCGACAGGAGCCGGCGCATGCGAGGACGAATCACGCTCGCGCAGCAGACGCGCGGTCACACCGCGAACGGGTTTAATCTGCCCTGCCAAAATGCGATGGGCCGTGCGCTCGGACATCTCAAGACCCAAACCCGAACAGATACGGATAAAGTCCTCGGCATCAGAGGCAAGGCCTAAACGATCGACAACCGGAAGCTCGCTCTCGTCATCAATGAACAGGAGACGCGACGTATCGAGCCGACTTGACGCCTGAGCATAAAGGGTCGCGGCAATCTCAGACGGAGAACCAAGATAGACATCGCAACCACGCAACTCCTCGAGCGCAAACTCACAAGCAGCGCGAATAATATTATGCGGACCGCGAGCACAGACATAACGTCCGTCCTCATCCTTGACGGCCTGGGGCCAGCTGGACTGATCGGCACGCTCGCTGAGGCGGTCGGCCGCAACGCTCACCTTAAAGGCCGAGCCAAGATCGACACCGGACGTGACCACACGGGCCTCGTCGGTGTTCTGCTTGATCGAAAACAATGCCATGCCACGACCGTGAACGCCCCAACGGTCCATCTTCATGCTCTCGAGCTTGGAGGTAACGCGGGCATCGAAGATTCGCTCTTGCATATCCTGCGGAACGCCCGAACCGTTATCCAGAAAGACAAGCGTGCGGACGCCATCTTCCTTGGTCGTAGCGAGATAGACTTTGTCGGCGCCAGCATCGCGAGCATTACGGAGCATTTCAATGACGATATCCTCGACATGCTGAATGTCGTGCTTTGCCTGGCGCCTCTCGGCCTCCGAAACGCGGAGGCGGACATAACCCTCGCCAAGGTTCTCCTCGACGCGAAGGTTGCCCTCCCCCGACATCGACGCGATAAATGAGATGAGCTCGTTCGCGTCGCTCATGTTATTTAGCGATATCGACAGCGCGGCTCTCGCGAATCACGACGACGCGCACCTGACCGGGATACTCCATCTCTTCCTCGATCTGATGGGCGATATCGTGAGCCAGGACCGTGGACTGGGCATCGGAGATCTTGTCCGGCTGAACCATGACGTGGACCTCGCGACCAGCCTGCATGGCATAGGTACGCTCGACGCCATCATGGGAGTTGGCGATCTCCTCGAGCTTCTCAAGACGCTTGATGTAGTTCTCGGCAGACTCGCGACGGGCACCGGGGCGAGAGGCAGAGACAGCATCGGCGGCCTGTACCAGGACATCGAGCACCGTGTTGGGGTCGACGTCGGCATGGTGAGCCTCGATAGCGTGGACGATAACGGGCTTCTCGCCATAACGGCGGGCAAGCTCGGCGCCGATGACGGCATGCGGGCCCTCGACGTCATGGTCGATTGCCTTGCCCAGGTCGTGCAGCAGGCCGGCGCGCTTGGCGGTCACAACGTCCAGGCCAAGCTCGGAAGCCATCACGCCGCACAGGTCAGAGACTTCGAGGGAGTGCTGAAGCACGTTCTGACCAAACGAGGTACGGTAGCGCAGGGCACCAAGGGTCTTGACGATCTCGGGATGCAGGTCATGGATGCCGGTATCGAAGGCAGCCTGCTCGCCAGCCTCGCGCACGCGCTGCTGAACCAGGTCGGCAGCCTTGTGATACATCTCCTCGATGCGGGCGGGGTGAATGCGGCCGTCGGCGATGAGGTTCTCGAGGGCAACACGAGCGGTCTCACGACGGACCGGGTCGAAGCTCGAAAGAACGACGGTCTCGGGCGTATCGTCGATCACGAGGTTGACACCGGAAACCTGCTCGAAGGTCCGGATGTTGCGACCCTCGCGACCGATGATACGGCCCTTGAGGTCATCAGAGGGAATGTGCACGGAGGTAACGGTGACCTCGGCTGTGTGGTCGGCAGCGCAGCGCTGAATCGCCAGGGACAGAATCTCCTGGGCGGTCTTGTGGCACTCGGCGCGAACCTGCTGCTCGGACTCGCGAATGATCGTGGCAGCCTCGTGGGTGACCTCGCCGCGAACCTTATCGAGGAGCTCCTTGTGGGCGTCCTCGCGGGTCAGGTCGGCGATACGCTCGAGCTCAGAGGTCTGCTTGGCGCAGAGCTCCTCGAGCTCGCGGGAGCGCTTCTCGACCTGACCGGCCTGGCTGGACAGCTGGTGCTCACGCTTGTCGAGAGCGTCGTTTCGGCGATCAAGGGACTCCTCGCGCTGCATCACACGGTTCTCGAGCGTACGAATCTCGCTCTTACGCTGCTTATCCTCGGCCTCGGCGGCCTGCTTGTTCTTGATGATCTCCTCTTTAGCCTCGAGCAGAGCCTCTTTTTTGAGGGTCTCGGCCTGACGCTTAGCATCACCGATCAGGGACTCAGCCTGTGCGTGTGCCGACTGGATCTTTTCGTCGGCCTCGTGAAGACTACCCTGCTTGGCGGTGCGCATGTAGGCAATGGCGGCGATGGCACCCAAAACGATGCCAACGAGCGCTGCGATGATAGGCATGCTCACTCCTTTTTATGGATTCGTTACACAACAAAGCGAACCGTCCTTACGAACGGCTCGCGACATTTGAGTAATATGGGCGCAGCTTATGCGGGTCGGATACAGATAAACATATAAACAAACTCATCACAGATGAGCACATATCACAAAGCAAATGACAGTGTTTATCGTACGTTGAACCACAACAACTGTCAAATAAATGGCCCCGGCACGGCGGCTAAAACGCGGTGAACGGCAGGGTCACAAAACGCATACGCCTAAACCGCACATTCCTCGCGTTCGGCATCGAGACGTGCCTTAACGGCATCGGCGGCGATGTGATACGAGAAGCCCTTGCCCATCAAAAACCGAACCAGTTTTTCGAATCCGCGCGTCTCTGGAACACGCCGCTTGGCGAGCAGGGCTGACGCACGCGCCAAATCGTCTTCGACGGCAAAATAATCCTCGGGATAACCGGGAATGTCATCGAGCACGACATGACGGCGCTTGAGCTCGGTCTCGATTTTGCGCTGTCCCCAACCGCGCCGCTTGCGCTCCTCGATAAAGTACGAGCAAAAGCGGTTGTCGTCTAAAAAGTGATACTCGGTGGCGCGCTCGACGGCGAAATCGATCGCGGGCTGGTGAAAGCCGTAGCGAGCCAGCTTGTCACGGACCTCACCCGTCGCATGGTCGCGGCGCGATAGCATCTCGGTCACCATGGTAAGTGCACATTTACGCTCGATGAGCTGCACCGCCTCACGAAAGTTGTCCCAATCACAGGGAAGATCGGGGCGGTTTTTGACATACAGCCGCGCGACCCGCACGGGAATCCAAATGGACCGCTCAAAACCGCCCTCAAGCTCACAATCGATATGTGCGCAAGGCTTTTTGGACGCATACCCGCTCGAGAACGAGGAGGCCGCCTTCTTATCGGGAAAGACGACCGTGGCCTCGGTCACCGTATACGACATGAGCGTAACCGCTACTCGTCGTCATCATCGAGCATGGCGGAACCATCGATGGCGTAAAGCTCGTCAAACTCCTCAGGCGCAGGCTGATCGGTCAGCTCGACCTCGGACGGAGCATCGTCATCAAACTCAAGTCCACAGGCAAGGCGGACCTTATGCTCAATCTCGTCGGCACAATCGGGGTGTTCGCGCAGGAACGCCTTGGCGGCCTCGCGACCGTTGCCGAGCTTGTCCTCGCCATAGGCAAACCAGGAGCCCATCTTCTTGCAGATACCGCACTCGACAGCCATGTCCAGAATCGAGCCCTCCTTAGAGATGCCCGTACCGTACATGATGTCGAACTCAGCAGATCGGAACGGAGCTGCCACCTTGTTCTTAACGACCTTGGCGCGCACGCGGTTACCGATAACCTCGTCCTTAAGCTTAATGCTGTCGATGCGGCGAATATCGATACGTACCGAAGAGAAGAACTTAAGGGCGCGGCCGCCCGTCGTGGTCTCGGGGTTGCCGAACATGACACCGATCTTCTCACGCAGCTGGTTAATGAAGATGCACGTCGTGTTGGACTTGGACAGCGAGCCGGCGAGCTTGCGGAGCGCCTGGCTCATCAGGCGAGCCTGAAGACCGACCGTAGTGTCGCCGATTTCTCCCTCGATCTCGGCACGCGGGGTCAGCGCGGCGACGGAGTCGACGACGATGGCATCGATGGCGCCGGAACGCACGAGCATGTCAACAATCTCGAGCGCCTGCTCGCCCGTATCGGGCTGGGAAATGAGCACCTCGTCGATATCCACACCGATGCGCGCGGCATACGTGGGATCAAGCGCGTGCTCGGCATCGATAAATGCCACAACGCCACCCATTGCCTGGGCCTCGGCCAGGATCTCGAGCGAAAGCGTCGTCTTACCGGAGGACTCAGGACCGTAAATCTCGACGATACGGCCGCGCGGCACGCCGCCGATACCCAGCGCGGCATCGAGGGCCAGGGCGCCCGTGGGAATGGCCTCGACCTCGAGCTCGGGGCCACCGTCGCCGTACCTCATGATGGAACCCTGGCCGAATTTCTTCTCGATCTCGGCCTTGGTGGTGGCGATCATCTCATCGCGCTCTTTACCCGTCGTGCGAGCATGAACGGTACGTACGGGACCTGAATTC
>DBEXMY010000161.1:0-3311 GCA_048168905.1 Collinsella sp.
CGAGTATCGTGGCGTCGTCGCCACGGTGCGCATCTTTGACGGCTCCATCAAAAAGGGCGATACCCTGCGCATGATGCAGGCAAAGGGCGACTTTTTGGTCGATGGTGTGGGCGTCAAGCGTCCCGCCGAGACCCCGGTCGACGCGCTGACGGTCGGCGAGGTGGGCTACGTGGTCACGGGCCTGAAGGACCCCGAGGCCGTTCGCGTGGGCGATACCCTCACGTGGGCGTCGAATCCCTGCCCCGAGCCGCTTCCCGGTTACCGCGAGGCCAAGCCCATGGTCTATACGGGCCTGTTCCCGATCGATAACAAGGACTACGAGAACCTGCGTGACGCGCTCGATAAGCTGCACGTCAACGACCCGTCGTTGGTGTGGGAGCCCGAGACCTCGGTGGCGCTCGGCTTTGGCTTCCGCGTGGGCTTCTTGGGCCTGCTGCACATGGAAGTCGTCAAGGAACGCCTGGAGCGCGAGTTCAATCTTGACCTCATTGCCACGAGTCCATCGGTCGACTATCACGTCTACAAGACTGACGGCGAGATGATTGATGTCCGCAGCCCGCAGGATCTGCCCGAGGCTACGCGCATCGAGCGCATTGAGGAGCCCTACCTCAAGGCAAAGATCATCTGCCCGCCCGAGTATACGGGTGCCGTCATGCAGCTCGCTATCGAGCACCGCGGCGTTACGACCGACATGATCCATCTCACGAGCAAGTCGGTCGAGATGCGCTTTGATATGCCGCTCGCCGAGCTCATTTTGGACTTCTTTGACCAGCTCAAGAGCCGTACCAAGGGCTATGCCTCGCTCGACTACGAGTTCAACGAGTACCGTCCCTCCGAGCTCGTGAAGCTCGATATCTTGCTTTCGGGTGATGAGGTGGACGCGCTGTCGTTTATCGTCCATAAGGACAAGGCCTATGGCCTGGCCCGTGGTCTGTGCGACAAACTTAAGGAGATCATCCCGCGTCAGCTGTTCGAGGTGCCCATCCAGGGTGCTATCGGCAACAAGATCATCGCCCGCTCCACCGTCAAGGCGCGTCGCAAGGACGTGCTTGCTAAGTGCTACGGCGGCGATATTTCGCGTAAGCGTAAGCTGCTCGAGAAGCAGAAAGAGGGCAAGAAACGCATGAAGGCCATCGGCTCGGTCGAGGTCCCGCAGGAAGCCTTTATGGCGATCCTCAAGGTGGACGAGTAGGTCTATGGCGCTTTCTGAATACAGCAAGCGGCTGCTGGGCGCCTATGCCGAGCAGCCGTTCCTTATGGCTCCCATGGCGGGCGTGACCGACCCTGCCTACCGCATCATGTGTCGTCGCCGCGGTGCCAACCTTGCCTACAGCGAGATGGTGAGCGTGGCGGGCCTTGCCTATGCCAGCAACAAGACCTGGCGCCTGGTGCTACCGGCCGACGAGGAGCAGCAGATTTGCGTGCAGCTCTTTGGCTCCAAGCCCGATCAGTTTGCGAGTGCCGTCGCTGCTGTCGAGGAACGCGTGGGCGATCGCCTGTCATTGATTGATATCAACATGGCTTGTCCGGCGCGCAAGGTCGTTACCAAGGGCGAGGGCTCGGCGCTTATGCGCACGCCCGATCTGGCCGAGAAGATCGTCGAGGCGGCGGTGGGCGCGGCACATGTGCCCGTGACTGTAAAGATCCGCAAGGGCTTTTATGCCGAGGACCGTAATGCCGCGACGTTTGCCCAGATGCTCGAAGGCGCCGGTGCCGCCGCAGTCGCCGTGCACGGTCGTTGTGCCACGCAGCTCTATACGGGCCAGGCCGATTGGTCTGTCGTCGATGAGGTTGCCGACGCTGTCGAGATTCCCGTGATTGGTTCGGGTGATGTGTTCTCGGCCGAGGACGCTGCTGAGCATCTGCAAGGCTCGGGTGCCAGCGCGGTGTTTATCGCGCGCGGCATCTACGGCAATCCGTGGGTGTTCGGTGATGCTCGCGCCCTTGCGCTCGATGGCACGCCGGTTCCTTCTCGCTCCTCGGTCGAGCGCCTGGAGGCTCTGCGTGAGCACCTGACGTTGACGCACGAGCTTCTGCCGCTTATGTCGCGCGCCCGTACGTACGCGAGCTGGTATCTAAAGGGCATGCCCCATGCCGCCGCCTGGCGCGCTCAGGTGGTGCGCTGCTCCACGTACGAGGAGTTTATGGCACTGGTCGATGATATCGAGCGCGATGTGGTGGCCTGCGAGGCTGCCCTTGCCGCCGGCGAATCGGTGCCCCCTCATCCGCTGGAGGCTTAAGGGTGGCCGTTACCGCGCTGTACGTGCACGTGCCGTTTTGCGCCCAAAAGTGCCGGTACTGCGACTTTGACTCGCGCAGTTTTTCTCCGTGCGACCTGAGTGCTGCGCTCGATGTCTATTTTGAGCAGTTGTTCGCGCGCCTCGATGCTTTTGGCAAGGCTGGGGCCCTTGACCATATCCGCACCGTCTATGTTGGCGGCGGTACGCCGTCGCTGGCGGGGGAGCGCCTGGTGGAGCTGGCGCGGCGTATTCGTGCGTGGTGCGCCCCCGTTGAGTTTACCTGCGAGGCCAATCCCGAGTCGCTGACCGCCGAGCTTGCCACTGCGCTTGCCAAGGTTGGTGTCACACGCGTCTCTCTGGGCGTGCAAACGCTCGATAACACCGAACTTACCGCCATCGGCCGTATTCACGATGCCGATCGGGCGTTTGCCGCCATCGCGACGGTCAAGAACTCTGGGCTTGACGTGTCGTGCGACCTTATGTGCGGACTTCCCGGGCAGACCGCAGCGAGTTGGAAGCGCACGCTCGATGGCGTGCTGGCGGCGGCTCCGCATCATGTGTCGGTCTACCCGCTCACGCTTGAGGAGGGGACTCCCCTTTATCGCATGGCGTGCCGCGACGAGTCGGTCGAGCCCGACGAGGATTTTCAAGCTTCGTGCATGGATGTGGCGCGTGAGCGTCTGGGTGCGGCCGGCTATCACCCGTATGAGGTGGCAAGCTATGCGCTCGACGGACATGAGTGCGCCCATAACATTGCCTACTGGACCGGCCAGGGCTATTTGGGTTTGGGTCGTTCTGCCGCCGGTATGCTCGACGACGAGGATTTCGATCGTTTGGCCGGGCTGTATCCCGACGTGCCTGCTCGCGGCGAAGCGCATCGCGTGCGTCTGGTACAACGCGACGATGCCGCGACGACCTTTGATGCCGAGTATCTGTCGCAGCGCGAGGCGGTGGCCGAGGATTTGATGCTCGCCTGCCGCATGACACGTGGCATTGGGTCCGAACTGTTGGTTCAATCGGCAAGCGTGATTGCTGCAGACGAGCTGGCGGCGGCCTGCGACCGTGCGCTCG
>DBEXMY010000162.1:0-4722 GCA_048168905.1 Collinsella sp.
CCCACAAGAAAGCGCCCTGGGCCGTTATGGGCTCAGGGCGCTCAATTTTAATGGCTGGGACGGAGGGATTCGAACCCCCAACAGCCGGCACCAAAAACCGGAGTTCTACCGTTGAACTACGTCCCAATGTGTGGTGTTGCCCAAAAGCAACTCGTTTAGTTTACCTAATCTGCGAGGGCATCGCAAACGCCATCGAGCAGGCGTACGGCGAGTGTCTGCGCGTCGCTGGCCGTGAAGGTGCCGTTGTAGCGCGTCATGCCCGTGAGCTCAATGCGAATGCGAGCCGGCTTCTGCTGCGCGGCGACATTGGCGGTGCGGATGCGCTGGGCCAGGTTGTGGCACTCGGCGAGGGCAATCGTGGCGCGCGGTGCGGCGTCGGCGGGCAGCTCGTCGCTTGCGATTTCGAGCACCAGGTCAACGTCGGTTGGGACCTCGGAGTCACAGAGCATCATGCCGCTGTTGTCGGTCGTTGCCGTGGCGATATTCCACATGCGCGACGCAACGCTGCGTGCGATGGGGTCCTCGCCGATAACGGCAATCTGGAAGCGCTCGAGCACGTTGGCGGCGCGAGCAAAACCGATGCGGGACTCGGCTTCGGTGACCGAGGGCTTGCCCTCCCACACATGGTGCAGGCGGTTGATGTAGGCGTAGGTGTCCTGGAAGGCCATGCCGTCGGCAAACAGGCCGACATTTTCCTGGAACTGCTGCAGGGCGGCCTCGGTATGCGGACCAAAGTAGCCGTCGTCTTCGCCACAGGCAAAGCCCAAAACGTTGAGAGCGCGCTGCAGGGCCTGCACATCGGCGCCATGGAAATTGGGCATGCGCAGATAGAGGGTGCGGTCGCCCAGCTTATACGAAGCGTCTACAAGGGCGCTCCAACAGGGGATATCGACGGCATGACCGGCAGCAAGGCCGCTGTCGAGCCTGAAGGTGCTGACGGCCTGCTCAGTGGTGGCTCCAAAGTACTTGTCGGTGACTTCGGCGGCATCAATCGTGTAGCCGAGCTGCAGGAGACGAGACTGCACGTCCTCGACGGCTGCTCCTTGCATGCCCGTTGTAATAGGTTCCATGAACGAACCCCTTTCGGCGTACCATTCGTACTATTTGAGCGTCTGTCGGATAGACAACGCAAAGGGATGCATAAACATGCACTCAACAGTGTAGCAAGTTGTGCCTAAATACGCTGCTGACAGATTTTATAACCCCCGTTAGTTAAGGCGCTCCACAAAGAAATCTGCCATGGAGAGGAACAGCTCGCGTGCGTGCGGATCAAGCTCAACGTTCTCGATGGCCGCTTTGGCCTTAGCGGTCAGGTCGAGCGCGTAAGTGTGGGCGTAATCGATGGAGCCGGTCTCCTGGAAGATCTCCACGGCGCGTGCGAGCTGCGCGGGATCATCGGTGCCCGAGGAAAGAATCGCCTCGACCTCGTCGTGGTGGCGCTCATCAGAGAGGGCGTGTACGGCGACAAGCGTGCGCTTGCCCTCGGTGATGTCGGTGCGGAAGTCCTTGTTGGCGGCTTCCTTAGTGCCGACAAGGTTGAGCAGGTCGTCCTGAATCTGAAAGGCAAGGCCCGTGTGCAGGCCAAAGGCGCGCAGCGCTTCGATTTGCTCATCGTTGCCGCCGCCGATAATGGCTCCGGCGGCAAGCGGCGTGGCTCCGCTGTAAAACGCGGTCTTGTGCGTCGCCATGTCCAGGTAGTCATCAACCGAGATATCAAAGCGCCCGTCACGGACCCAACCCAGGTCGAGTGCTTGACCCTCAATGGTGCGGACGATCATCTCGGTAAGCTCGTGGAGCACGCGCAGCTTCACGTCGGACTCCAGCGTGGGGTCGTCGAGAACCGTCTTGGTGACCATGGTGAGCGCCAGGTCGCCACAATTGATGGCAAGGCCCGTGCCCTCGGTAAGGTGCATGCAGGGCTTGCCTCGACGAAGCTGTCCGTTGTCGGCGATGTCGTCGTGGATCAGCGCGCCCGACTGGAAATGCTCGATGGCTGCCGCGGCGCTGCGGGCGCTCTCAAAGCTACCGCCCACTGCGGTTGCGGCGAGCATGCAGATAAGCGGGCGGTGGCGCTTGCCGGCGTTGGCCGTAAAAGCCGAGAGCGGCGCGTACAGGTAGCGCTCGATATCGGCAGAGGTCGCCTGTCCGTCAAAGAACGTGGCCAGATAGGCGTTAATCTGGTCAAAGTGCTGGGCTAAAAAGCTGGTAAACGGACTGGACACGGGTTCTCGCATTCTTTCTGAGGTTGCGTTGATGCAATATGCAGACAACATATTGCCACATTAGGGCGTTTGGCGCGGCAGTTTTGGCGATTTAGGACAACGGGCGTGCGTTTGATGGAGCGCGCCTAAATCAGCCTAAAATGCTCGAGCGCCGCAACGACACCGTCGTGATCGACGGTGTCGGTCACGTAATCGGCCTTATCCTTGAGATAGTCCGGTGCATTGCCCATGGCGATACCGACATCGACGGCGTTCATCAGCGAGACGTCATTGCTGGCGTCGCCGATGCCGTATACGGTTCCGTGGTGGGGATCGAGGGCGTCGAGTACAGACTGGATGCCCCCGCGCTTCGTGCATTCGCGGGGCGAGATTTCGGTTACCTCGAGTTCGAGCTCGTTAAAGCACAGCAGCGGCTCAAGTGCCTTATCTTGAGCGATGTGGTTGGCGAGCGATGTAGACATCAAGATCTTGTAGACACTGTAATGTTGCAGCTGCGTGACTGCGTCGCCCAGGGTGCGCGCGTATCCGGGAGCATCGGGCGCATCGGCACTCATGCGCACGACGCCGTTGAGGCCCTCAAAGCGGATGACCTCGCCCGATTGCTCAAGGTAGGGGGCAAGACGCTGCAGCATACTGGGCGTCATCGACAGATCGCGAATTGTGTGTCCGTTGATCTCGGCGTAACCGCCCGCAAGACAGACGATGCCGGTCCAGGGCAGCTCAAGAAGTTTGGGGTGGATGCAGCTCAGGGTACGTCCCGTGCAGATAAAGGCCATGTTGCCGTTGGCGACAAACTCGCGGATTGCCTGCGAAACCGCCTCGTTGGGATAGGGGGAGAGGTCCCGCTCGTCTTCGGGAAGGTCTTGGGCGAGCCTGGGGTCTTGCCAGGCGAGCGTTCCGTCGATATCGAAGAAGCAAATATTGCCGCGCTTATGGGCCGCGCTGGCGGCAGGGGAGGCCGAGGTGGTGGGCACAAATTCCGGCTCGAGGCCCATGATCTGGTCAAAATGCTCTTTAACGCGGGGAACGGAGATGCCGATAATCACCTGGGCGGTCTTGCCCGTAATGATGAGGCCCTTGGCGCCCACTGCGACAAACGACGCGTTATCTGCAACGATGGAAGGGTCTGCGACCTCGACGCGCAGGCGCGTGGCGCAGTTGGTTGCGCCCACGATATTGCCAACGCCACCTAAAAGCTGAATTACCCGCTCAGCGAGGACATGATCTTGATCGGATAGACTATTGACCTCGTCATTGGGAGATTGCTCTTTGGCAAAGTCGCTTCCCGTTAAACAATCGATTGCCGCGCGATTGACGACATGATCCTCGCGGCCCGGAGTCTTAAGGTCATAGACCAAGATGAGTGCTCGAAAACTAACAAAAAAGATGAGGCTAAAGGCAAGGCCGATACCGAGCGCCAAAAGATAGGCACCGGCATGCGTGCGCATGAGCGGAATAAAGTTGAAGGCTGCCATCTCCATGAGGCCGCCCGAGAAGATGCCGACGATGCCAAAGAGATTCATGGCTGTGGCAAGGCAAGACGATAAGACGGCGTAGAGCAAAAAGAGCCCGGGGTGGGTGAACATAAAGAGAAACTCGAGTGGCTCGGTAACGCCGCAAACCACCGAAGCGATGATGGCGGGAACAAGGATGACCCTGAGGCCGGCGCGGCGCTCGGGTTTTGCGGTGGAGTAGAACGCAGCTGCGATGGCAGGAAGGCCAAAGAGCTTGACCCAGCCGGTGGCGGTAAAACCGGCCCACGGCGCAAGCTCATTAAGGGGGCGCGTGCTATGGGAGAGGATGGGGAGCAAACTGCTCCACGTGGCGTAGATGCCGTCGTTAATGACCAGGTTGTCGTAGTAGATCGGCATGTAGAGCAGGTGGTGCAGGCCAAAGGGCTCGAGTGCTCGTTCTAAAAAGACAAAGATGCCCACGCCAAAGGGACCGACGCCTGCAAGCGCGTGACGCAGCGTATCGGTTACATCGTATACGTAGGGCACGATGGCGGCCGAGATAGCAGCAAGGGCAAACACGGCAAAAAAGCTGATGAGGTAGACCAGCGAGGAGCCCGAGAAGGTGCCGAGCCAATCGGGAACCTTGGCATCGTAGAAGCGGTCATGGATGGCAACGACGGTTGCCGATACCGCCAGCGGGCCGATAATGCCGGTGTCGAGCGTCTTGATGCCGTCGATGACGGTGATACCGCTGGCGGAGGTCAAAGATGACGGGTACTCAAGTCCAAGGTTGTCTCCGCTCAGCTTAATGATCTCGCTCAAAAAGAAGCAGTAGGCAAAATAGGCGACGAGAGCCTCGAGGCAGCAACGAGCCGGTTGTTTTTGGGCAAGACCGATGGGCAGCGCTACGGCAAAAAGGAGCGGGAGGCGTTTAAAGACCGTCCACGAGCCGCGCTGGATGATAGCCCAGAAAACGTACCAAGGGGTTCCGTATACGGCGAGATCGCCGACGATGTCCGCAGTCGTTGCGAGAGCGGAGACGCCGC
>DBEXMY010000163.1:0-8465 GCA_048168905.1 Collinsella sp.
ATCAAACGAGGCGGGCTCCAGGCAACGGTCGCACTCACCGGTGGCGTGCGCGCGGACCATGCCCGTGAGCAAGACACCGGTACCGGCATTGGTAAAGACAACGTCGTAGTCGATGCCGTCCTGTAGCTGGTACTCCTTCTCGCCCACCGTGTAGGTGGCGACATCGACCTTACCGGTCAGCGGAAACGAATCTCCAGGAAACTCGAGCTGCTCGGAAAGATCGACGGTAACGCTCGGGAACTCAGCCATTACCACTGACCATTCTGCTGGGCGGCACCCTCGTTGAGCTGCTGACGGCAACGGGTAACGGTGCCGGTCAGGCTCTTGAGGTTCTCCTCCAGGTGCGTAAAGACCTGCTCTGCGTAGTCCTCGGCAGCATAACGCGTCTCGCGCTCGTACTGCTGGGCACGATCGCGGATGTCGTCGGCCTGCTGCTGGGCTAGGCGAACGATCTCCTGCTCACCGGCAATGGTGAGGGCCTGCTGCTGAGCATCGGCGATGATGGAATCGGCCTGAGCGGCGGCGGAAGCCATAAGCTCCTCGCGCTCTTTGAGGATACGGCGGGACTTCTGCCATTCCTCGGGATAGCTCATGCGGATCTCATCGAGGATGTTGAAGAACACGTCGGCGTCGATGACCTTGAACTGAGCGTTCTTGCCGAAAGGCGGCTTGGCTTCCTCGATCAGCCCTTCGAGCTCATCGACCAAGCTGACGATCCTATCGCCAGGAAAATTCTCGCCCGGCATCCGGTCTCCTTTCATAGGTAACATATCATCGTGCTAGTTTACCACATGCCACCAGGCAATAAAAAACGTCACGAAAAGCGATGTCTGAGCGCTTCGACCACGTTGGGCGGCACAAACGTCGATACATCGCTGCCGAGCGAGGCGATCTGGCGAACGACCGAGCTCGAGATGTAACCGTACTGCGGAGCACTCATGACAAAGATGGACTCCAGCTCGCTATCCAAGCGATAATTGAGGTCGGCCTGCTGCAGCTCATACTCAAAGTCGGTCATGGCGCGCAGGCCCTTGACCACGGCCCCCGCCCCCTGCTCACGAGCGAAGTCGACCAAGAGGCCGGTAAAGGGCAGGACTTCGACGCCGTCGATATCACCGAGCGCCTCGCGGGCCAGCGCCACGCGCTCATCGAGCATAAACGTGGTGCCCACACCGTTTTTACCCTGCGACTCTGCAACAGCGACGATCACACTGGGAAAGATGCGGCGGGCGCGGCGGATCACATCGATATGGCCAAACGTGATGGGATCGAAGGTGCCCGGGACGATCACGCGGTTGATGGTGTCATTCATGGGCGTCCTCCTGAAACGTCGTGGCATCATTGTTGTCAGCATCGGTGCCGGCGCTATCGCCCTCACCATCGTCATCGCCGACCCAACGGAGCAGGTCGACCGAGGTAATGCCGTAGCGCTTCTCACGTACAGTCTCAAAGTCTGCCGGATGCGCGCCCGCATCGGCGGCGGCATGCTCAAACAGGGCGTAAGCGCCAGACGCAAGCAGACCCTGCTGGGCCAGATTCTGCAGCAGTTCCTCGACCGGCTCGGCACCAAAAGCATAGGGCGGGTCGAGCAGGACCAGATCAAAGGGGCCGCCCGGTACACGACCGCGTGAGGCACTCGTCAGCATGTCGCCCGTGACCACGCGCCAACGCGCACGGTCATGGCAGAGCGACTCGATATTCTTGGTAATGAGCCGCGCGGCGTTGCGATCGATCTCAAACGTCGTGAGCGAGCGGGCCCCACGAGAGAGCATCTCTAACCCTAAGGCACCGGAGCCGCCAAAGGCATCCAACACACGAACCTCGTCCAAATCGAAATCGAATGCCGACATGACCATAGATGCGCACGCCTCGCGCACGCGATCAGTCGTGGGGCGGGTGACATCGCGACCACGGGGCTCCTCGATCTTACGACCGCGCCATTCGCCGCCGATGATTCTCATCCTCCGCTGACCTCCTTAAAAATGTGTCGATATCGCATGGCGACCGCATCGCGCAGGGGGCGCGTCGCCACGGAGTCAAGGGTGCAAGCATACCGCAAGAGCTCGACCGCGTCCAAATGGGCCCACTCGATCAGTTCCTCGTCGGCATCCAGGTCGACAAAGCGCAGGGTCACACCACCATGCTGGCGATAACCCAGGATCTCGCCTTCATGGCGCAGGCGCAGGTCCATCTGGGCGAGCGTAAAGCCATCCGAGGTTTTTTCGAGCGATTGCAGACGATCTTGCGCCGCCGATGCGCCGCCGTTGCCCTTGGAGTGCGTCATGACCAGGCACGTGCCCGACACGCCGCCACGGCCCACGCGGCCGCGCAGCTGGTGCAGGGCAGCCAAACCAAAGCGCTCGCCGTTCTCGATGACCATGACGGTGGCGTTGGGCACGTCAACGCCCACCTCGACCACCGTAGTCGAGACGAGCACGTCAATCTCGCCACGCTTGAAGGCATCGATAACCTGGTCCTTCTCCCCCGCTGGCATGCGGCCGTGGAGGCGCTCGATAGTGAGACCCGGCAGCGCCAGACGCAGGCGGTCGAGCTCGGTCGCCGTATCATGCAGCGGCACGGGGACCGTCACGCGGCCCTCCTCGTCGCGGGCGATACCGGGCACGTCCTCCAACTCATCGGCCGAGTCACTCGGCTCCACGAGCGGGCAAATCACGTAGGCCTGCTGACCCTTGTCATGCGCCTCGCGGATGGCTCCATAGGCGAGGTCACGGCTCGACTCGGTGAGAACACACGTCGTCACACCGGCACCCGGAACAGGCCGGTGGCGGATGATGCTCGTATCCAGATCGCCGTAGACCGAAAGCGCCAGCGTACGCGGGATGGGCGTTGCCGTCATAACGAGCAGATCGGCACCGGGGCCCTTCGCGCGCAGGGCGTTGCGTTGGCCGACGCCAAACCGGTGCTGCTCATCGATGACCACGAGCGACAGATGCTTGAACGTAACGTCATCCGAAAGGACCGCGTGGGTGCCAAAGAGCACATCAAGCTCGCCCGATTCCAGCTGGGCATGGATCTGCTCGCGCTCTGAGGCCGGCGTGGCACCCGTCAGAAGCGCCCAGGACATGCCGGCCTGCGAGAGCAGAGGGCCGGTCTTATCGGCATATTGGCGCGCCAGAACGCCCGTGGGCGCCATAACGCAGGCCTGCGTACCGCTATCGGCAGCCACAGCCAGCGCGCAAGCGGCAACGGCGGTCTTACCGGTACCGACATCGCCCAGCAGCAGGCGGTTCATCACGCGCCCGCCATCGCACATGTCGTGCAGAATGTCTTGGAATGCGGCCTCCTGCTCGTCGCTCAGCGAAAACGGAAGGGCCTGTTTAAGTGCGCCCAGATGCTCGCCCGCGGTGTGGGCATAGGGCACCACATCGACCAGGCCACCGTCGTTGCGCAGACGCAGCGCCAGCTGCAGGTAGAGGCACTCCTCGTAGGCAAGACGCCGGCGTGCGATGTCGCGCTCAGCCATGCTCGAGGGAAAGTGGATCGAACGCAACGCGCGGGCATTGCTCATGAGCTTCCGCTTTGCGCGCAGCGGCGCGGGAATCGGATCGAACGGATTGCCGACGACCTCGAGCGCGCCGCTTACGATGCGGCGCATCCACGCCTGGCTCACGCCATCGCTCACGTAATGGACCGGCAGAATGGTGCCTGCGGCGCGCCCGTCCTCGAGCTTTTCAAAGTGGGGCGAGGCCATCTGCTTAAAACCGTAGGCAAACTCGACCTTGCCCATCACGGCCAGGCGGTCGCCCTGCTTAAGCTGCTGGGCAATCCAGGGCTGGCGGAAAAAGGCGACCTGCAGCACGCCCGCCTCGTCAACAAGTGAGACCTCAGTCACCTGCATGCGCGGACGCGGCTGCTTTTGAACTATACGATCGACCGTGGCGACAATCGTGCACACGGTACCGATGGGCGCCATCTCGATGGACCAGGAGCGCGTAAAGTCGAGATATCGATGAGGGATATGGAGAAGGAGGTCCCCCACCGTCCGAATTCCCAGACGGCGAAGGGCCTCCTCACGTTTACCCGAAACATATTTGAGTCGCGCGATATCCTCGTCGAGCGCATTGCTCTGGGCAAAGCGCTCCGAGACGCGCGGCACGGAGCACAGCTCGGACATGGGCAGATGCCTACTCGATCGAGAAGATCACGGGATAGAGCGGCTGCTCGCCACGATGGGCATCGATCTCCAAGTCGGGCTGAGCCTCCTCAATGGCGTCGACGATCTCCTGGAAGGCCTCATCGGACAGCTCCTCGCCGGCCAGAATCGTCAGCGCGTCGCCCTCCTCTTCCTCCTGCATGCGGTTGATGCAGTCGAGCGTGACCTGCTTCACATCGGAGCCGACCACGTCGATGGAGCCGGCAATGATACCCATGACGTCACCGGAGTGAATCGGAGAGCCGTCAGAGGCGCTGGAATCGCGCACGGCACGGGTGACCTCGCCATCGCGAACCTCGCTGATGGCGTCGACCATGGCGGCAACGGCGTCCTCGAGCTCGGAATCGGGCAGGACCGCGAACAGCGCGGAGAACGCCTGCGGGACGGTCTTGGTGGGAACGACGGCGACCTTCTTGTCGGTGCAGGCAGAAGCGGCGGCCTCGGCAGCCATGCGGATGTTGCCGTTATTGGGCAGGATGATGACCGAGGTCGCGTTGACCTGGTCCACCGCGCCCAGCAGATCGGCAGTCGAGGGGTTCATGGTCTGGCCACCCGAGACGATCACGTCAACGCCAAGGGACTTGAGGATGTCGGCCTCGCCCGAACCGGCGGCAACGGCGACAAAGCCCAGCGCCTTGGCGGGCTCGGTGGCCTTCTCCTGGTCCTCATGAATCTTGGCGGTACGGTCGTGGGCCTCCATCTCCATGTTGTGGATAAAGACCTCGTAGATCTGGCCAAGCTGCAGCTTGTGCTCGAGCACCAGGTTGGGGGTGTTGGAGTGCACGTGAATCTTGTAGTCGGGGTAGGCACCCACGAGCAGCTCGCAGTCGCCCATGGAGCCCAGGAACTTAAGGCACTCGTCCTCGTCAAACGGGGCGTCGGCCTTAAAGAGGAACTCGTTGCAGTAGCGGAACTCCGAGCCCTCCCAATCGTCGTTGGCCTCGATCTCAACGCGACCGAGGGCCGCGTCGCGGGCAGAGCCAGCGGAATCAAACGTGGCGGAGAAATCCTCGACAACGGTGCTGCGGCCAAGCGCGGCGGCAACAAAGTTCTCAAGGAAGATGGCAAAGCCAAAGGCGCCGGAGTCGACCACGCCGTTCTCCTTCAGAACGGGCAGCAGATCGGGCGTGCGGGCGACGGACTGGTAGGCCTCGACGACGATGGCATCGAGCGCGTCCTCGGCCGAGAACTTCTTCTTTTCGCACTCGTCAGCCTTGGTCGAGACATCACGCAGCACCGTGAGGATCGTGCCCTCGATGGGCTTACGGACGGCCTGGAAGGCGACCTTGACGGCGCGACGGAAGGCGAAGGCGATGTTGGCGGACGTGATGGGCTCATCGGCAGAAACGAGACCCTCGGCAACACCGCGCAGAATCTGCGAGGTGATGACGCCGGAGTTGCCGCGGGCACCCATCAGGGAGCCGTGGGTAATGGCGCCGGCGATGGCCTCCATATCTGCATCGGCGGGAAGGGCGGAAAGCTCCTTGGTCACCGAGGCGAGCGTGAGCGACATGTTGGTGCCGGTGTCGCCGTCGGGTACGGGGAAGACGTTAAGCTTGTTGATCTCCTCGGCCTTGTCGGAAACGGCAGCCGCAGCGATCGGAAAACAGGTGCGAATGGTCTTTGCAATCATGGGTATTTGAATCTCCGTTTTCGGATGCTAGTTCAGACGGCTCTTGAGCGCGTCGATATGGATGCCGATCTTAAGGCTGGCGGGATCGATCTGGGCGATCTCCTGCAGGGTAAAGGCAACGGAGCTCGAAAGATTGTGGCAGACGGACTTCATGTTGACGCCGTTCTCGAGCACGACGTGAAGATCGACCGTAAGGCCGTTCTCGTCGGCGGAGACAAGCACGCCCTTGCGGAGGCGCTGACCGGCAAGCAGGCGCACGCTCTCGGCACCTTGGAGTTGTTCGGCCATACCGACGACGCCATAGCACGTCATCGCGGCATAACCGGCAATATCGGCAATAACGTCGTTCGAGACGCTCAGGCTGCCGTTAATGGTATCAGACACAAGAATCTCCTTATCTGGTGCTCGCGGCACCATCTCGTGGGAGCAATCATCGCAATATTCTACAACGAGCGCACCATGTTGAGGTGGTGGGTCGCGGGATTACATCCTCGACACGAAATGTTGATATGGCAACGTTCGCGCCAGGCGATCACGGCATGAAAAAACCCGCCGCATAGCGACGGGTTTTACAACCTGGCTCCCCGGGTAGGACTCGAACCTACAACAGCGCGGTTAACAGCCGCGTGCTCTACCATTGAGCTACCGAGGAATTTAAAAGCCCAAACGGAAAGGGCTGAAAAATTCTGGCTCCCCGGGTAGGACTCGAACCTACAACAGCGCGGTTAACAGCCGCGTGCTCTACCATTGAGCTACCGAGGAATAGGTGCGTGCTCTCAAGCAACGAAGTTTATTATACGGACGAATCAGCTTAGGGCAAGAACTTTTTTAAGAAATTTTCCGACCTAATCATTGGGCAGTCATTGGGGACGTTCTTAAACGAGTAGTCATTCAAGAACGTCCCCAATGACTACATGAAAGCGCCCCCAAGCGGATGTGCTTGAGGGCGCCTCTTGCTTGACTAGCTCTCGATATAGTCCTTGAGCTTGCTCGAGCGGCTCGGGTGGCGGAGCTTGGCCAGGGTCTTGGACTCGATCTGGCGGATGCGCTCGCGCGTGACGCCAAACTCGCGGCCGACTTCCTCGAGCGTACGGGGATGTCCGTCGACAAGGCCAAAGCGCAGCTCGATAACCTTGCGCTCACGATCGGCAAGCGAGTCGAGCACCTGGGTGAGCTGCTCCTGCAGCATGGAGAAGCTGGCCGCATCAGGCGGAACGATGGCCTGGGAGTCCTCGATGAAGTCGCCCAGCTGGGAATCCTCTTCCTCGCCGATGGGGGTCTCGAGCGACACGGGCTCCTGCGAGATCTTCTGGATCTCGCGGACGCGGTCGGCACTCATGTCCATCTCGGCACCGATCTCCTCGGGGGTCGGGTCGCGACCCAGGTCCTGGAGAAGCTGGCGCTGCACGCGGACGAGCTTGTTGATGGTCTAGACCATGTGCACGGGAATACGGATGGTACGGGCCTGGTCGGCGATTGCGCGCGTGATGGCCTGACGGATCCACCACGTGGCGTACGTGGAGAACTTAAAGCCCTTTTGGTAGTCGAACTTCTCGACGGCGCGAATCAGACCGAGGTTGCCCTCCTGGATCAGGTCCAGGAAAAGCATGCCGCGACCGACATAGCGCTTGGCGATGGAGACGACCAGACGCAGGTTTGCGCTGATGAGCGCCTGCTTGGCTTCGAGGCCCACGTTCTCAATACGCGTAAGGCGACGCATCTCGGCACGCGTGAGTTCGAGCTCACCAGCATCGGCAGCCTCGAGCTTCTCGGTGGCCTCAAGACCGGCCTCGATCTTCATGGCCAGATCGACCTCTTCGGAGGCGGTCAGCAGGTCGACCTTGCCGATCTCCTTGAGGTACATACGGACCGGGTCGCCGGTCAGCATCACCGTGGAGGCATCGATGCCGCGCACGCGCGAACGCGAACGGGACGTGCGCACGGTGCGCTTCTTCTTGCTCTTGGAAGAACCCATCTCGGCGTCGGCCTGACGGGCCATCTTGAGCTCGTGATCGTCGAGCGAGCCGGAATCGTGCTCGTCGTCGTCATCGAAATCGTCGGTATCAGAATCGGTATCGTCATCGTCGACGTCCATGGGGGCGTCGTCGTTACCGCTCGCGGAGATAATCTGGATGCCGCTGTTGCGCAGCGCGGAATACACCGCGGTGAGCTGCTCGTCAGAAACATCGATATCCTTCAGGGCGACCTGAATCTCGTCCTCGGTTACCGAAGTCCTGTTTGAGCCGTTGCCCATGAGCTTTGCAACGTAGGATTCCAGCCCAGTACCCGTGCTCTCAGTCTTTTTTGGCACAGATTCTCCCTTCATAGTCCACAGGACTCAATACTTTAGCACACACATAGACGTCTATACCCAAAAAGAGGACTGGATATAGGCGAGAATACGCTGGTTGACCACAACATCTAGGCCTGCTCGGCGTCCGCGGTCTCCAAACCGATCAAACGGAACGGGTCTGCCACGCCGCCGATCGACTTTTGGAGCTCGCGCTGGCGCTGAGAATCTTGCATCGCCTGCATCGTCAGCACACGGCGTGCCTCATCGTCGAGCGACCGGTCCTGGCGAAGCTTGGCCTGTGCGGCGCGCATGCGGCGCTTGATGGTGTAGAGCTCAAGGGTATCAAGCATAAAAAAGATGTTCGT
>DBEXMY010000164.1:0-3845 GCA_048168905.1 Collinsella sp.
GCGGATGGAGTTCCGCGGCGCCCAAGCCACACGCTAACAGCTTTAAGGAGTCAAAGCTGGTTTAGCCAAAGAAGCGCTTGATCTCAATCTCGGCGTTCTCCAGGCAGTCGGAGCCGTGGATCACGTTGGCGTTGACATCGACGGCAAAGTCGCCGCGGATGGTACCAGGAGCAGCGTCAAGCGGATTAGTAGCGCCCATGAGGGTGCGCATCTTAGCAACAGCGGAGAGACCGGAAACGACCATCTTGACGACCGGACCGCTCGTCATAAAGTCGCAGAGACCGCCAAAGAAGGGCTTGTCGGCCAGATGGGCGTAGTGCTCCTCGACGGTAGCGCGCTCGAGCGTGGTCATCTCCATGCGCTCGATGACAAGGCCGCTGCGCTCAATGCGAGCAACGATCTCGCCGATCTTGCGGTCGCGCACGGCGTCGGGCTTAATCATGATGAAGGTCTTCTCGATAGCCATAAAAGTAGCCTTTCAAGTAGGTTCGCGCGTGCCCAAGTCCCATTCCGGCACCCGCCTGGACTGCATCGTAACAGAGTTTTAGCTGCAGTTAAACAAAAAGCTGTTTATTGAAACGTTGCAATTTATTAAAGCGCTCCATATGTGTCACTTCTGTTTCGAAGCCCGATTAGAGTACCATCCGACCGCCCATCAACCGCATCGAACAGAGCAGGCGGTCGGTTGCCGCCCGCGAACGTAACCCCTTCACAACCTGCCCAAAGGTCCTACAGAAGTTCTCGACAAGCCCCTCCCCCATAGCAACAAAATACGGGCGCCCACATCAGCAGGCGCCCGTAAAGTGAAAACGATTTATCAATAAATGGCCAAAACGGCTTCAGCCAAATCCCTACTTTACCCCGTGGCCCATCTCGACGACCTTAGTCAGCGATCCAAACACGCCCTCGTCGGCCACGAGCTGTGCCTCGGCGCGCTGCAGCTGCACGGCAACGGCGGCAGGGGCGGTGCCGCCCTCGGTCGTGCGCGCGGCGACAATCGACGGGATGTCGAGCGCCTCGGTAATGTCGCGCTCAAAGAGCGGGCTTGCCTCATGGAACACCTCAAACGGCAGGTCCTCAAGATTGCAGCCGCGCTTCTCACACATCAGAACCAGATGCCCCACCACGGCATGAGCCTCGCGGAACGGCAGACCACGCTTAGCCAGGTAATCGGCAACATCGGTGGCGGCAAGGTGACCCACGCCGCACTCGCGCGCCATGGCATCCTCGTTGACGGCCCAAGTCGAAATCATACCGGCCATAACGGACAGGCACTGCATGAGCGTATGGGCGGTATCGAGCGCGCCCTCCTTGTCCTCCTGCAAATCCTTGTTATAAGCAAGCGGCAGGCCTTTCATGGTCACGAGCAGCTGCACCAGGTTGCCATACACACGGCCGCTCTTGCCGCGAATAAGCTCGGCAAAGTCGGGATTCTTCTTCTGCGGCATGATAGACGAGCCGGTGGAGTAGGAGTCTGAAAGCGTGATAAAGCCAAATTCGGAGCTCGACCACAGCACGATCTCCTCGGAAAGACGCGACAGGTGCATCGCCATGACGGATCCGGCGTAATGCAGATCGAGCAGGAAATCACGGTCGGAAACCGCATCGAGCGAGTTGGGAATCACGCCCGCAAAGCCAAGTTCGGCAGCCGTCATCTGGCGATCGAGCGGATAGCTCGTACCGGCAAGCGCGGCAGCACCCAGCGGGCAGTTGTCGGCGGCATCAAAGGCGGCCTTCAGGCGCGTAAAGTCGCGCGCGAACATCCAGGAATACGCCAGCAGATGATGCGAGAGCAGCACGGGCTGAGCGTGCTGCATATGCGTGTAGCCCGGCAGAATCACCTTGTCGTACTTCTTAGCCGCATCCACCAGCACATGGCGCAGCTCAAGATTGGCCTCCATGAGCTCCTTGGCCAGCGCCTTGACGCCCAGGCGCGTATCGGTCGCCACCTGGTCGTTGCGCGAACGGCCGGTATGCAAGCGCTTACCGGCCTCGCCGATGCGGCGCGTCAACTCGCTCTCGATGGACATATGAATGTCCTCATCGTTGATATCGAAGGTAAAGTTGCCGGCATCGATATCCTGTTCGATTCCGGTCAGGCCCTTGGCAATCGCCTGCTCGTCCTCGGCACTCATGATGCCCTGGGCCGCCAGCATTTTGGCATGCGCCTTAGAGCCGGCGATATCCTGCTTATAGAGATGTTTGTCGACCGGCAGCGACGCGCCAAACTCCTGCGTGACCTCGGCCACGCCTGCCTCAAAACGACCGCCCCAAAGAGCCATGGAACCGTCCCCTTTCTCCAAATACCAAAACAAGCGCCCAAAGCAATGCGCCATATCGCTAAAGCGATTTTTCAACCGCTAGTTTTACACATTCCCCACCGTGTGCGGTGCCATGTAGCTAATTTGCAAAGAAGTGACGCGCCATGCACTTGGCGCCCAACGTCTCCCTCCGGATGTTGCCCTGCGAACCATCGATCCAGGCCTTCAGGCTCATAGGGACGTCCTCGACCCTTGCAGCATCGAACTCGGGCGCGAGGGCAAGTAAAGCATGCGCGATAGCATTGAACATAATGGATACTCCTCATATATAGGCGCAGAGCCGCCAAATTGATAGAAGGAGCCCCGCCGGACAACCCCGGCGGGGCTCGGACTCAGCCACAGTCGCGGCATCATATATGCGGGCGGAACGTAGGGGCCACCGATGTTAAGAAGTGTCAGCAAGCATAACGAAAGGTAGGGACCCCGTGCGCCCGTTATGTATCACGCGGATGGGCCGCGCGGATACCAAGGGAAGGAGGCGCTAGGCCTGGGCGGCAGCAGAGCTGGGGCCCTGGACCTTTGCCCACGTCTTGAGCGACAGCGTATCGATCTCGATAAAGCCGGCGCTGGCCTTCTCGTCAAACGTGGTGTCGCGGTCGTAGGTAGCCAGGCCGGAGTCGTAGAGGCTGACGGGACTCGTGCGGCCGACGACATGGCAGGTGCCCTTAAAGAACTTCAGACGGACAGGGCCGGTCACGAACGTCTGGGTATCGGCCATAACGGCGTCGAGCGCGTTCTTGAGCGGGCTGTACCACTGGCCGTTGTACACGGCGGTGGCCCAATCCTGCTCGAGCTTAATCTTGGTCTTGAGCAGGTCGCCCTCGACGCAGATGTCCTCGAGCGCCTTGTGGGCGGTGATGAGCGTCAGGGCGCCGGGAACCTCATAGCACTCGCGGCTCTTGAGGCCCACCAGACGATCCTCGACCAGGTCAAGACGGCCAAAGCCGTTGTCGCCCGAAATCTTGTTGAGGGCGATGACGATCTCGGAGAGCTTCATCTTCTTGCCGTCGACGGCGACAGGCTTGCCGGCCTCAAACTCGATCTCGGTATAGGTCGGGGCGTCAGGCGTGTCCTCGGGGTTCTTGGTCATAACCCAAGCGTCATCGAGCGGCTCATTCCAAGGGTCCTCCAGGTGACCGCACTCGATGGCGCGACCCCACAGGTTGTCGTCGATGGAGTAGGGGTTATCGTTGGCACCCTCGGGAACCGGCACGTTGTGGGCGTGGGCATAGGCGACCTCGTCGGGACGGCACTTCAGATCCCACTCGCGCACCGGGGCGATAACCTTGAGCTCAGGGTCGAGGGCCTTGACGGCAGCCTCAAAACGAACCTGGTCGTTACCCTTGCCGGTGCAGCCGTGGGCGACGTAGGTCGCGCCAAACTCGTGGGCGACCTCAACAAGCTTCTTGGCAAGCAGCGGGCGAGACAGGGCGGAGAGCAGCGGATACTTGTTCTCGTACATGGAGTTTGCGGCGATGGCCTTAGTCAGAAACTCATCGGAGAACTCGTCGCGCAGGTCGAGTA
>DBEXMY010000165.1:0-3664 GCA_048168905.1 Collinsella sp.
CATCCCATCTTGTTCTCATCCATATCAACACCTCCCCTCATAAAAAATGTGACAAAGGGAAAGTCCCTTTGTCACATCGCATACCACTCGCTTGTGTTGCGCGCTTAGGCGAAGGTGATCTCGCCGTTCTCGCAGTCCATATCGGCGATACGGGCCAGGCTCTCAACGCGGAAGCCGCGCTGACGGAGCTTATCGCCGCCGCCCTGGAAGCCCTTCTCCACGGCAATACCGATGCCGGCAACCTCGGCGCCCGCAGCCTCGCAGATCTTGATGAGACCCTCAAGCGCACAGCCGTTAGCCAAGAAGTCGTCGATGATCAGAACCTTGTCGCCCTCGGACAGGAAGCGCTTACCTACAATGACCGGGTACTCCTTCTGCTTGGTGAAGGAGTAGATGGTCGTGGCATACTGCTCGCCATCGAGGTTGATGGACTGCGCCTTCTTGGCAAAGACCACCGGCACGCCGCCAAAATGCTGAGCTGCGATGCAGGCCATGCCAATGCCCGAAGCCTCAATCGTCAGGATCTTGTTGATCTCGACACCCTCGAACAGACGGGCCCACTCGGCACCCATGTGGTCGAACAGCTCAACGTCGCACTGGTGGTTGAGGAAGGCATCGACCTTAAGGACGTTACCGGCCTTTACGATGCCGTCATGGCGAATACGATCCTCAAGCTCCTGCATGGCGCAACCCCGTCTCGCGGCAACGAGACCGCGCGATTAATAAACGTTGTTCGATAGTCTACCACGGACCGACCCCCGCCCGCCCCACAAGCCACATCGCACCACAAACCAGTCTTTTTGGGACGGCGCGAATCGTGGCAGACAGCCTCCCAACATGCTAATGGCGGGCGCGCATCTTCACCAAACGCACCATGGCAAGCGCAAAGCCCACGGCGGCCACAGCCATGAGTACGTAGAACACCGAGCGAAAGCCGAATAGGAATACGTCCGGACGACCTGTAACAAAACTGGTCACGGCCTCGCCCATTGCCACGCTCATCTGCCCATACAGGATATGCGACGCCGCCGTAATGCCGAGCGCCATGCCGGCGTAGCGTGCCAAACTACCCAGGCTGCCCGCAAAGCCGAGCGCTTCGCGCGGAGCCGAGCCCATATACAGCGAGTTGTTGGGGCTCTGGAAAATCGACGTACCGCACGACATAAACGCGGCACAGCACACAATCACAGGGATGGAAGAGTGCTCGTCGAGCGTACTTACCGCAAAGAGCCCGCACACGTACACGCCCAGGCCGACCGCCGTGGGACCCTCGCAGCCAACACGGTCCGAAACCGCACCCGAAAGCGGGCCGATAAAGGCATTCACCATCGGCAGCGCCAAAAACAGCAATCCGGAAATGTCGGAACCAAAGCCGTGGGCGTCCTGAAAATAGAACGGCAGGATAAACTCGGATGCGCCAATACCAACGAACACGATGAGCATGCAGGCAAGGTTGATGGTAAAGGCCGAATTTGCAAAGCAGCGACGAGCGGCCTCGGCAAGGGACATGGGACGGTCGCCGGCCTCCGGCTTAACATGCGGCAACGTGTAGAGCCCCACGATAAACGAGATGACGCCAATGGGCAGGTTGATGAGGAAGATGCTCTCCCAGGGAAAGCTTGCCACCAGCATGCCACCGAGCACGGGGCCACACATCATGCCGAGGGCCACGAAGGTCGCGAGAATACCCATGGCACGGCCACGTTCGCGCGCCGGAAACGACTCGGTGATGATACCCATGTTGTTAGCCATGGCCGCCGCGCAACCGATGCCCTGAACAATGCGTGCCAGGATAAGAACCTCGAGCGAGGCCGAAAGGCCGCACAGCAGCGAACCGACCGAAAAGACGATGACGCCCAGCTGGAACACATTCACCTTGCCGCGCACGTCGCCCAGACGGCCAAACGGCAACATAGCCACGCATGTCGCAAGCAGATACACCGAGCTTACCAGCTGAATGCGATCGAGGCCCACGCCCAGCTCCTTTTGCATCACGGGCAGCGCCACGGTAACGACGGTCGAATCCAGACACACCATAAACGTCATGATGAGCACGGTAAACAGAATCGCCCATTTGTTCTTGCCATGGGTGTCACCTTCTAGAGCAATGTGCTCGCGGCGCAACTGCTCTGCAGTTTTCTCCATATCCATCCTTTCGAGTGGCCTAACGCAAAAAAAACGGGGCCCCGATCGCCTGCAAACAGCCGCGATTGGGGTCCCGCCTACGGAATCGGAACGAAAGGTCGCCGAAGCTTTCTGCCAGCATCGGCGCCTTATGCGAACGCTAGCCTAGCACTGCTCGAGTGCCTGCTCAAGGTCGGCAATCAAGTCGGCCGTGTCCTCGAGGCCACACGACAGGCGTACCATGTCGGCGGAGATGCCACAGGCGATGAGCTCCTCATCGTTCATCTGACGATGTGTGGCATTAGCGGGATGCAGGCAACAAGTGCGGGCGTCGGCCACGTGCGTGGCGATCTGGGCGAGCTTGAGGCTCTTCATAAAGGTCTCGGCCGCCGCGCGACCACCATTAAAGCCAAAGCTCACAACGCCGCAGGTACCGTTTGGCATGTACTTCTGAGCGAGGTCATAGTACTTGTCGCCCTCCAGACCCGGATAGCTCACGAAGCGCACCTTGGGATGGCTCTGCAGGAACTTGGCAACGGCCAGGCCGTTCTCGCAATGACGCGGCATGCGCACATGCAGGCTCTCGAGCGAGCTGTTCAAGAAGAACGCCGCCTGCGGGTTCTGCATGGGGCCAAGATCGCGCATGAGCTGCGCGGTGGCGTTGGTAATGAAGGCGCCCTCGCGACCGAACTTCTCGGCATAGGTCACGCCATGGTAGCTCTCGTCAGGCGTGGTGAGACCCGGGAACTTGTCCGCATGGGCCATCCAGTCAAACTGGCCGTGGTCGACGATCACGCCGCCCAGGTAGGCAGCATGTCCATCCATGTACTTGGTGGTGGAGTGCGTAACGATGTCGGCGCCCCACTCAAAGGGACGGCACATCACGGGCGTCGGGAAGGTGTTGTCGACCATCAGCGGCACGCCGTGGTCATGTGCGGCCTTGGCAAAGCGCTCAATATCGAGCACGGCAAGGGCGGGGTTTGCGATCGTCTCGCCAAAGACGAGCTTTGTGTTGGGCTGAAAGGCAGCCTCCAGCTCCTCATCGGTGCAGTCGGGGGCGACGAACGTGCAGGTCACGCCCATGCGGCCCATGGTGTGGGCGAGCAGGTTATACGTACCGCCGTAAATGGCAGAGCTTGCGACCACGTGATCGCCGGCACCGGCAACGTTAAAGATCGCGAGGAAGTTCGCAGCCATGCCCGAACTCGTGAGCATCGCTGCGGCGCCGCCCTCCATCTCGCAGATCTTGGCGGCAACCAAATCGCACGTGGGGTTCTGCAGACGGCTGTAGAAGTAGCCAGACTCCTCCAGGTCAAACAGCTTGCCCATGTGCTCGGACGTGTCGTACTTCCACGTGGTGGACTGGTAGATGGGCACCTGGCGCGGCTCCGCATCTCCCGGGTGATAGCCGCCCTGAACACATGTAGTGCCGATAGTCTGCTCGCTCATATCTAGCTCCCTTGCCTGGGTTTTAGTTTTATTCGGTTCACGATACCGCTACCCTGCACCCCTCTCAACCCATCCCCAAGGTAGGTTATGG
>DBEXMY010000166.1:0-18391 GCA_048168905.1 Collinsella sp.
CGGCACAGGGCCTTGTTAAGTCCCTGGGTATGGGCCTTATGATGGGCTTTGGCGTCGCCGTCGTCCTCAAAGACATCCTGCCGCAGGTCGCCGGCATCGTCCGCGGCCTCGCCGCCGACGGCTCCACCGACACCGACGAGCAGTCGCTCATCTCGGGCTCCCTTAAACTCGACGCCGGTATCATCGGCCTGGGCGCCGCCGCCATCGCCGTGATCATCGCCATCGTGCTCGACCTTGGCCCCGTTCCGGCCGTCATCGTCACGCTGTTCACCTTTGTCACCACCATCATGAGCGCGCAGAGCTGCGGCCAGACGGGCATCGACCCCATGGAGATCTTCGGCCTCATCGTCATGCTCATCGTTGCCGCCTTCGCGCAGCTCGCTCAGGTCAAGCTGTTCTTTATCGCCGGCATCGTGGCCGTGGCGTGCGGCCTTGCGGGCGACGTCATGAACGACTTTAAGGCCGGCGCCGTGCTGGGCACCAACCCGCGCGCACAGTGGGTCGGCCAGGCCATCGGCGGCATCGTTGGCGCCCTGGTCGCCGCCGCCGTCATGGTCGCGCTCGTCACCGCCTATGGTCCGGACGCCTTCGGTCCCGACAAGAGCTTCGTTGCCGCGCAGGCAAGCGTCGTCGCCACCATGGTCTCGGGCATCCCGAGCGTGCCGTGGTTTGCGGGCGGCTTTATCGCCGGCATCGTCATGTACTGGCTCGGCATTCCGGCCATGATGATCGGCCTGGGCGTGTACCTGCCGTTCTATATGTCGCTCACAGCCTTCCTGGGCTCCTGCGTCAAGCTCGCCTACGACAAGTGGGTCGCTCACCGCGACGCCGAGGCCGGTCTTTCGGACGAGGAAAAGGCCGCCAAGGACGCCGCCTTCCAGGAGCAGGGCCTGGTTGTCGCCAGCGGCCTGCTCGGTGGCGAGTCCATCGTCGGCGTTATCCTGGCGTTCATCTCCGTGGGCTTAAGCCTGCTGGGCTAAGCTGAGCAGCTGCTCGACAGCAACCACATTGCCTACGATTTGCCCGGTCGGTAGCTTTCGCGGCTACCGACCGGGCTTTTTGATACCAACGCAAAAAAAGGCCGACGCGCTGCGTATGACAGCGCGCCGGCCTTATCGGTTAAGCCATCGAAGCGCTCCTGCTATGAACCGAAGTTCGTTGCAGAAACTACGCTCGAAACGCTACATCTGCTTGCGACGACGATCACTCAGCGTCACACCAGCGGCCACGAGGGTGATACCGCCGATGACGAACACCTCGCCCGCAAGAGCGGAGTCATCACCGGTCTGGGCAAGTGCTCCCGACGTGGTCTGCTTCTTGGCAGCAGACGCCTTTGCGGCGGCCTGCGTAACCTGGGGCTTGGCCTGAGGCTTGGCCTGCGGCTCAGCCTTGGGATGATACTTGTCGTACTCGGCCTGAGCGGCAGCCAAGGCATCCTTGGCATCGCCGAGCTCGGCCAGTGCAGCGGCATAGGCGTCGTTGGCATCGGACAGCTTGGCATCGGCATCGCTCAGGGCAGCCTTGAGACCAGCGGCAGCATCGACGGCAGCCTTGTAGCGAGCGTAGGCAGCGTTCAGCTTGACCAGCTTCTCGTTGCCCGTCGTGCCCGCGGCAAGGGATGCCTTGTGGTCGACAGCCTCAAGATCGGCCCTGAGTGCCTCGTCGTTGGCAAGCTCGGCCTTGGCCATGACAATATCGGGCTTCGCATCGACGACGGCTTCGTTGGCGGCCTCGAGCTGCTTCTGGGCATCGGCGACACCGGCGACGGCAGCGTCATAGGCGGTCTTGGCGTCATCGACCGCCTTCTGGGCGCCGGCGAAGCGCTTGAAGGCCTTGTTTGCGCCGGCCAGCTCACCCTCGGCGGCCTTGGCCTTCGCCTGCGCGTCGGACAGGGCCTGCTTCTTGGCGTCAACTGCCTGCTTGGCGTCCGAAAGAGCAGTCGCGGCCTGGACATCTGCGGCCTGGGCCTTGTCTACACCAGCCTGGGCGGCATCGTCGGCCTTCTTGGCCTCGTCAAGCGAGACCTGCTTATTCGCAAGGTCCGCCTGGGCGGCATCGCGCTTGGCGGTAAGGTCCTTGACCGAAGCGGTAGCATTGTCATACGCCTCGCTGGCCTGGTCGGACTTTACCTTGGCAGCATCGCGGGCGCTGCGAGCCTTCGCCTTGCGAGCAGCGGCCTCGTCAGCCTTCGTCTTGCTGTCAGCAAGCGTGGCGTTTGCCTTATCGAGAGCCGCCTGGGCAGTAGCGGCCTCGGCCTTGGCGGCATCGAGGTTCTGCTTGAGGGACTCGATGTCGATTCCGCCGAGTGCGTCCTTCGCGGCGTCGTATGCCGTCTTCGCGGCGGCGGTACCGGACTTAGCCTTCTCGTACTCACCCTTGGCGGTGTTCACGTTCGTGTCGGCCGCGGTATAGGCGTCGCGAGAGCTTTCTTGCTTATCCAATGCGTCAGAATAAGCCGTTCCGGCAGTCCCGAAGTTCTTCTGCGCCTCCGCCAGCTTATTCTGTAGCTGCTTCAGCTGCTCCTTCTGCTCCTGAGTGCCGCCTGCATTGTAAGCAGAATCGATATAGTCGGTGACGAGCTTCTTGAACTCGGAGACAGTGAAGTCCTTCTGCCCCGTGCTTCCACTATAGTCGAAAATGGTTACCTCGGAATCGGTGTTCTTACCGCTACCAGTTGCGATGCCGATAGCCTTCGCACCGGCATCGATGATATTGAGATAGTGTCCGCACTCATGGTAGATGCTGTTGTAGTGCTGGTAGATATAGTAGGAATCATATCGGTGGCTGCCGAGTTCGTCGCCATACTGTGCAACGTACTTATCGAATGCCTCTTTCTCCTGGGTGTAGAGACCGGTATATGGCCAGCCGAGGGTATCCTCGGTTTCGCCTCCGGTGTATGCTCCGCCGCCGCCCGCAAGGTTCTCACCTTGATCGAAATAGCAGTTCGAGTGTCCCCAGATGTTCGATGAATATGATGTATTAAGTGCGGCTGCCGCAGTCATGCGGAGGCTGACGCTGAGCTCCGACTGACCGTTCGCCTTGCGGAGGTTGTTCTGGGTATCGAGGTAGGTCAGGGCGTTGCGCATCTGCTCCAAGGAAAGCGGATTGGTGTCGCGAGACATGTCCTGATCGACGTACTTGTCATACCATTCGGCCTTGTCAGCGGCACCGGTCAGCATCGATGCGGCTTCCTGGGCATTCTTTTTCTGCGTGGCCGTGAACTGGCTGCCGCCGATGATGTAGTTCATGAAGCCGAACATACCCTGGTTGATGACATTCTGGTCTACGGTCATGTTCGACTTGAGGTCGGCAATCTGCTGGTTAAGCTTCTCGACCTCGGCGTTTGCGGCGTCGTATGCATTGTGCGCGTCGGTTACTTCAGCACGAGCCTGATCGAACTCGTTGCTCTTCTGCTGACGAATCTCGACGAGTCGGTCGTACTCAGCCTTCTTGTCGGCCTCGGTCTGCTGGGCCTGCTCGTATGCCGTCTTCGCGGCGTCACGCTTACTGGCCGCGTCCTTGTACTCCTTGTTTGCCGCATCGTATGCAGACTGGGCAGATGCCACAGCAGCGTTGGCGGCGTTGGCCTTCTCCTGCGCGGCGGTGACGGTAGTCTGCGCAGCCTGCAGGTTCGCCTGTGCGGTGGCGTCTGCAGTCGTCGCGGCTTCGAGCGCGTCCTGCGCGGTCTTGAGCTCACCAGCAGCAGCGATCTGGGCGGCCTCAAGCGCACTCAGGTCAACACCCGTACCCGAGACGGCAGCATCGAGCGCGGCCTGCGCCTGGTTGAACTTCTGCTGGGCGTTATCGCGCGCGGTGGTTGCGGCTGCGAGAGCAGCGGCAGTCTCCTGCTTCTTGGCCTGGGCAGTCGTCAAAGCTGCCTCGATATTCTGCTTTTCCTGCTGGGCGCTGGCCTCGGCAGCCTTGGCCTGGTCCAGATTGGCCTGTGCAGTAGTAACGGCCTTATTGGCGTCATCGAGCTTTGCCTGCGCGTCCTCGACGGCCTTCTTGGCGGCCTCGTACTCGTCCATACCCATGGCCTCGAGCTTGGCCCGGGCATCATCGAGGGCCTTCTTGGCCTCATCCTGCTTTGCCTTGGCGTCCTTGAGCGCCTGGGTCTTATCCTCGACACTCTTGTTGGCTTGATCGAGCTGATCGTTCAGGTCGCCCAGCTTCTTCTGCTGCTGCTCGGTCTTTTCGACGGCTGCCTTAAGCTCGTCGATCTTCTCCTGAAGCGCGGCTACCTCGGCCTCGTTCTGCTCGGCGGCGTTATCGGTCACGGCCTGCGAGGCCTGATTCTTTTGCTGCTGTGCCTGCTTTTGAGACTGGCCCGCCGCGTCGGCCTTCTTCTGGGCGGCATCGTAGGCGGCCTGAGCGTCCTTGAGCTGCTTTGCCGACTCCTCGGCCAGCTGGGCAGCCGTCTTTACGACCGCTTGGTTACCGGCGGCAACGGTATTCTCTACAGAACTACCCCCCCCCTGAACAGAATCGCCGTTATCGGTTGACGGTGCGGCGATTGCCGCCAGCGGCGACATGAGCGGCTGAGCGATGAGGCCCGCCGTCAAAACGGTTGCGACGGCGCGGTTAGCAACGCCCTTGACGTTGACGGCCTTGGCCCGAGGCTCAAAGTGTTGTGGACTGTAGTTTGCCATGGCTTTCTCCCTTTGACACGGATGTATCCATACGTATCAAACGGTAGCTGTCGATTTTTGAATTCTGTTGCGCAACATTGACGACCAGCGTATTTTTTGAAATTCACGCTCTCGTGCTTCACAGTTTCGTCACATTTGAAGGAGCTGGTGCATCATATTTTCGCGGGATGGAATTGAGCCTGTGATTTGCATTTGCTCCCGCGTCATCCGCCCTATCGGATTCCGCATCCAACAGACACCCCGCCCGCCACGGTGTAGAGTTAGGACAACGGGCGCGTTGCGCGGACCGCGCTGGAACGAGGTGGACATGGAACTCGACAAACAACAGATCAAGCGACTACGCGAACGCCATCACCGGCGCCACGGCATCCGCCCTGCCCATAGTGAGGCTGCCGAGCAGACTGGTCGCTTTTTAAAGCGCGCGTTCAACATTCGCGAGGGACGCGCGCCCTATCACGTGATCCGCAAGCGTTTTGTAAACGGGGCGCGTCTGACTGGCTCTCACCTGTGTATCCTCATCATCGCCATGCTCATCGCAAGCATCGGCCTCGATATCGATTCGGACATCGCCATCGTGGGCGCCATGCTCATCTGCCCGCTTATGGGATCGGTCCTTGCCATGGCATACGGCATCGCCACGCTCGACCGCGAGATTACCGTCGAAGCCGTCGCCAGCCTTGCGCTGCAAATGGCCTTTTGCCTGGTCACATCCACGTTGTACTTTAAGCTCTCGCCCCTCGGCACCACCACGGCCGCCATTATCGACAACTCGACGCCCACCGTGTGGGACCTTGCCGTCGCGCTCGCGGGCGGCTTTGCGGGTGGCCTGGGCAACTCGCGCGACCAGGAACCCGCCACGCTCATCGCCGGCGTGGCAGTGGCAACCGCGCTCATGCCGCCCCTGTGCGCGGCGGGTTATGGCATTGCCATCGCGAGCGGGTCGCTGTTCCTCTCAGCCCTCTACGAGTTTGGCATCAACGTCGTCTTTATCGCGCTGGCGGCCGAAGCCGTATTGCTTCTTTTGCGTGTACCGCTCAAGCGCGACCTCAACGGCGACGGCGTCGTAACGGCCGAGGAAGACGCCGAGGTCGATGAGCTGTCGCGCAAGGTGCGCCGCCGCATCATCGTGGGCACGGTAATCTTTGCCATCCCCTGCATCGTTATGACGGCTGGCTCCATTGGCTCGGCGCAGGCCGGCGTGCAGGACGGCTACGGTGTCACCGAAACTACGCGCGAACTTGCCGCGGTGCTGCCGGGCTTTAAGGATTACACCGTCGCCGTCGAGACCTCAGCTGCCGAGGGCGAGGAAGAGGGCATCGTCGAGCGCGAGGTTGTCGCCCACGTGACGACAAGCGAGGCGCTCGGGGCGCACGACCGCCACGTCGCCCGCAAGCTCATAGACCTCAACGTACCCGAACTCGATCGCGTGGAGTTCGATGTGAAGTGATGCAGAGCGCGGGATGGATGCTCGCACGGACGCAAGTTACGACGAGGCGCAGGCGCGATACGGACACGAGCAAATAGCGGGGTGCAGTTCACACCCGCGCCCCGCTCGCTCTTTTTTGCCGTGAATCAACTGTCCGAATCGACCTCGCCAGACTCCACCGTAAACGCCGGATCGGTGCTCACAAGATAAAATCGGGTCACCTTAGTATTTCTAATTAGGTAGATCTGCCCCTGATCGCGCCGGCGCGATATATACGCAACGTGAACCGTACCGAATTCTTCGCCGTTTTCCTTCTTTAATATCAGGATGTTGGGGTCATCCGTACGCTTAAACTGCCCGTCAACGCAGCTGCCGTCTTTGTCGACCAGTTGCCACCGATGGTTATCCTCTTCAAGAAAGGCCAGGGTTTCCCGACTCGTCTTGTCGTCCCGATAGTAACCGTCAATGGCAAACCCTTCGGAAGCGCATTCCTGCATATAGGACGTTTCTCGGCTTATAGCAAACAGCCCCGTAGCGCCCAGGAGCACAGCCAGGCAGACCACTGCAAGGGCTATCGAAATAGCACGGCGACCCATGCTAGCCCAACCGATAGTTGTTTAACGGAGCACGAAACATACCTGGAACCTCCGATATCAGGGGGAACGTCGCCAGCAGGCTGGCGACAACTATATGTTTCTAACATCAAACCATATGGCTGCCACTCGCGGAGGGGGCATCGGCGAACGGCGTGTTTTCATACTCCATTGGTCAAACCTAAGCGCGGCCCTACAGCTCGTACTTGTACACGCGGTAGATGTACTTTTCGGCTTCCATCTCGTAGGTGGTGATGGGCAGTCCGCAGCGATCATCTCGTCGTTTGGCAGATAGGTCACGCTGTGCTGGCCCGCGTTGAGCGAAAAATCGCCCTGAGCTTGCAGCAGCTTTTCCTCAAAGCCCGAACCGGTCCAAAAATCTGGCAAGCCCACGGAAGGCTGTAGCAAGGTCATTTGCGCAACATATGTCCAGCAAAAACGGGTGGTAGCCGGTACGGCTACCACCCGTTTTGCCTCATATCTAGCCCAAAGCAGGCCAGTTACTTCTTAATGCCGCGTCCCAGACGCTCGGCGACCGATGCAACGGCCTCTTCGCTGGCCGGCCCGCAGCTCACGCAGCCGTCATGGGCACGCATCTGGCCGGTGACCTCGTCCATCGCGAGCGGCGCCACCTTCTCGAGCTTAAAGCCCTTGCCGGCGCGCATGTTTTCCTTGGCCACGCTGATCATGAGCTTAATGCGGTTGAGCTGGTTGACCTCGGACGCACCGGGGTCGTAGTCCACCGCGACAATGTTGCTCTCGGGGTGCTGGCGGCGCAGCTCCTTGATTACGGCCTTGCCCACCACGTGATTGGGCAGGCACGCGAAGGGCTGCGTGCAGATGATATTGGGTGCGCCGTGGTCAATCAGGTCGAGCATCTCGGCCGTAAGCAACCAGCCTTCGCCCATGTTGTTGCACACCGAAAGCACCGTACGGGCCTTGTCGGCCATGGTGCCGATGCGCTCGGGCGCCTCAAAGCGGCGGGACTTCTCGAGCATCTCCTCCACCGGCGTACGCATCCAGTCCACGAGCTTAATAAGCGCTTGCATGCCCGCGCGCGTAGTGGCAGAGCTTCCCAGCTCGTCCTTCTGCAGCTCGGCATTGCTCATGGAGTACAGGAAGAAGTCGAGCAGGCCCGGCACCACGGCCTCGCAGCCCTCGCGCTCGATCACGTCGACCACATGGTTGTTGGCCGTGGGGTGGAACTTGACCAAGATCTCACCGACCACGCCCACGCGTGGCTTGGTGCCCTCGCCCACAAGCGGCATGGTGTCGAACGCGCGGATGGCCTCGCGGCACAGCTTGGTGTAGTTGTGGCGGTTGAACTTGGGCGCCAGCTTGCGGGCTCGTGTCATGTACTCCTCGTAGAGCGCGTTGGCGGCACCGGGCGTGGCCTCGTACGGGCGGCAGCGGTAGAGCATCTGCATCATCACGTCGCCAAAGAGCACCGCGTAGACTGCCTGCTTAAGCAGCGCCGGCGTAATCTTAAAGCCGGGGTTGTCCTCGCCCAGCGCCACGGCCGAAAGCGAGATCACCGGGATCTCGGGGTGGCCGCTCTCGCGCAGGGCCTTGCGGATGAGCGCGATGTAGTTGGTGGCACGGCAGCCGCCGCCGGTCTGGCTGATAACCACGGCCGTCTTGGACAGGTCATACCGACCGCTCTCGATGGCCTCCATAATCTGGCCGGTCACCAAAATGGACGGATAGCAAATGTCGTTGTTCACGTAGCGCAGACCGGCCTCAACGGCGTCGTGATCGGTCGAGGGCAGCAGCTCCAGATTGTAGCCGGCACCGCGGAACACCTCTTTGACCAGGTCGAAGTGGATCGGCGCCATCTGCGGGCACAGGATGGTGTAGCCCTCCTCGCGCATCTGCTCGGTAAAGGGCACCTTGGGCCACGCGGTCGAAGCGCTCTCACGCTGCGCTTCGAACGTGTACTTGCGGCTCGCGAACGCGGGGGCATCCGTGGAAGGGGCCACCGGCGCGGCATCGCCCTGCTCGTAAGCCTCGCCCGCGGCCGTGGCCTCGGCCAAGCGCTCGGCCTCCTGGTCCTTGAGCGCCGCCATGAGCGAGCGGATGCGGATACGCGCGGCGCCCAGGTTGGACACCTCGTCGATCTTGAGCACGGTGTAGATCTTGCCGCTGGCCTCCAGGATCTCCTGCACCTGATCGGTGGTCAGAGCGTCCAGGCCGCAGCCGAAGGAGTTGAGCTGGATCAGGTCCAGGTCGTTGCGCATCGTCACAAAACGGGCGACGGCGTACAGGCGGCTGTGGTACATCCACTGGTCGACGACGCGAATCGGACGCTCAGGCTTCACGAGATGCGCAAGCGAATCCTCGGTAAAGACCGCAAAGCCAAAGCTCGAGATAAGCTCGGGCAGGGCGTGGTTGATCTCGGGGTCGTTATGGTAGGGACGGCCGGCGAGCACGATGCCGTGACCGCCGTGGTCCTCGACCCACTTAAGAGCCTCCTCGCCCATGGTCTGAATATCCTCGTGGAAACGCGCATCGGCCTCAAAGGCAGCGTTAACGGCGGCATCGACCTCGGAGCGCGTGATCTTGGGACCGCGCACGCGACCTCGACCGGCCTCAGCATCGGCCACGCGGTCGACGGCGAGCACCTGGTACAGGCGGCGCTTGAGCTCGGTCTTATCGTGATAGGGCACAAATGGGTACAGGAACTCGATATTCTGCTCGCGAATCTCGTCGATATTGAGCGCCAGCGCCGTGGGGTAGCTCATGACGATGGGGCAGTTATAGCAGTTGCCTGCCGTCGGATCCTCCTTGCGCTCCCAGCGCACGCACGGCATCCAGATGAAGTCGACGTCACGGTCGATGAGGTTCATCACATGGCCGTGGCTCATCTTTGCCGGGTAGCACACGCTCTCGGACGGCATGGACTCGATGCCCGCCTGGTAGGTCTTCTTGCTTGACTGGTCGGACAGCTGCACGCTAAAGCCCAGACGCGTAAAGAACGCGTGCCAGAAGGGGTAGTTCTCGTACATGTTGAGCGCACGGGGGATGCCGACGGTGCCGCGCGGGGCCTCGTCGGGGCTCAGCACCTCGCGGTTAAAAAGCAACTCGTTTTTCTTTTTGAAGAGGTTGGGGGCCTCGGTCTTCTGCTTTTTGTGGCCAGCGCCCTTCTCGCAGCGGTTGCCGGTAATGAAGCGCCTGCCGCCGCCAAAGTCGTTGACGGTGAGCTGGCAGTTGTTGGAGCAACGGCCGCAGCGGACGTGCTTTTGCGTCACGGTGAGGTGCGCGATGTCCTCGGCCGAGAGGATGGTCGAAGTGCCGTCGGCGCCGGCGCGATCGCGGGCGAGCAGGGCCGCACCGTAGGCGCCCATGCAGCCGGCGATGTCGGGGCGCACGGCGTGGACGCCGGTAAGCTGCTCAAACGCACGCAGCGTGGCGTCGGACATAAAGGTGCCGCCCTGGACGATCACCTGGCTGCCGATCTCCTTGGGGTCGCGCAGCTTAATGACCTTGAACAGGGCATTCTTGATGACGGAATAGGACAGGCCGGCCGCGATGTCGCCCACCGTGGCGCCTTCCTTTTGCGCCTGCTTGACGCGCGAGTTCATAAAGACCGTGCAGCGACTTCCCAGGTCGACCGGGGCCTTGGCATGGATGGCGGCATCGGCGAACGCGCGCACGTCCATGTTCATAGACACGGCGAAGCTCTCGATAAAGCTGCCGCAGCCCGACGAGCAAGCCTCGTTGAGCATGATGTGCTCGATAACGCCGTCCTTGACGCGCAGGCACTTCATGTCCTGGCCGCCAATGTCCAGAATAAACTCGACGCCGGGCAGGAATGCCTTGGCGCCGCGCAGGTGTGCAACGGTCTCGATCTCGCCGGAATCGGCCTTGAGGGCCTCGATGAGCAGTGCCTCGCCGTAGCCCGTGGTAGTCACGTGGCCGATAGTGCAGCCGGCGGGGATGTGGTTGTAGAAATCGGCCATGATGACCTTGGCCGTGCCCAGGATGTCGCCGTTGTTGTTGCCGTACCAGGTGTGCAGCAGCTGACCGTCCTCGCCCACGAGCGCGGCCTTCATGGTGGTGGAGCCGGCGTCGATGCCGATGAACACGCGGCCGGTGTAGCCGTCGAGCTTGCCCTTGGGGACGACTTCCTGGTCGTGGCGGGTCTTGAACTCGGCAAAGTCCTCGTCGGTGGCAAAGAGCGGATCCAGGCGCTCGACCTCGGCACCCTGTGTGTCACCCAAGCTGTCGATGGCATCGATGAGCTGCGGGAACGTGCTGAGCTTGTTGGACTCGTGCGCCATGGCGGCGCCGCTCGCCACAAACAGGTGAGCGTTTTGGGGCACAATGCGGTGCTCCTCGTCCAGGTTGAGCGTGAGGTAGAAGCGGTGGCGCAGCTCGGAGAGGTACTGCAGCGGGCCGCCCAAGAAGGCGACGTTGCCGCGGATGGGACGGCCGCATGCCAGACCCGAGATGGTCTGGGTCACGACGGCCTGGAAGATGGAGGCAGCCACGTCCTCGGGGCGGGCGCCCTCGTTGAGCAGCGGCTGCACGTCGGTCTTGGCAAAAACGCCGCAGCGGCTGGCGATGGGATAGATGGTGGTGGCGTTGGCCGCGAGCTCGTTGAGGCCGCTCGCGTCGGTGTGCAGCAGGGTTGCCATCTGGTCGATGAACGCGCCCGTGCCGCCGGCGCAGGTGCCGTTCATGCGCTGCTCGATGCCGTTGTCGAAATAGATGATCTTGGCGTCCTCGCCGCCCAGCTCGATGGCAACGTCGGTGGCCGGGATAAGAGTCTCGACAGCGCGCTTGCTGGCGATGACCTCCTGGACAAACTCCAGGTCGAGCCACTGGGACAGCAGCAGGCCGCCCGAGCCGGTAATGGCGCAGGTCATCTGGGCCGTCGGCAGCACGGTCGCAGCGCCCTCGAACAGGTCGCGGGCGCAGGCGCGGACGTCGGTGTGGTGGCGCTGGTACTTGGCGTAGACGATCTGGTTGTCGTCGTTGAGCACGGCGAGCTTAACGGTGGTGGAGCCCACGTCGATGCCCAGATGCAGGCTGCCGCGAGCGTTCTCGGGGTTGAAGATCGCGCCTTCGGGGGCCTGGCCGGCGGCTACGGGCTCAGCGGCGGTGGCGGGCTCGCTAGCGACGGACGTCTCCCCTGCCGCGTTCTTGGCATCGGCAACTGCCTCGGCAACTTTCTCAGCAGCCGCGGTCGCGGCCTTCTGCGCGGCATCCACCACGGCGGGTGCAGCCTCACGCGCGGCAGCGACCATACGGTCCTTAATGCCCTCGACGAGTTTGCTCATTGTCTCTCCTCTTAGTTGTTGGACTCGACGGCTGCGGCGGTGTCGGCCGCGTCCTCGAGCTGTAGGTTCAATAGCTTCATGCCGTATTCCGGCACGTTGATATCGATGGGTTGGCCATACAGGTCACCAGGGCGCACAAAGGCGATAACCGTCATAATGCGCGCCATGGCCTCGGGCGATTCGGTGAGGCCGCGCTCAAACCAGCGCTGGATCAGGCCAACCTCGGCACTCACGACATAGGTAACGTAGTAGTCAAAGAACGTGCCCAGCGCCAGGCCCAAGATGCCCGTCTGTGCACGAGGCACCACGGCCTCACGCGCGGTATCGATAATCTTTTTAATGAAGGCGGGGTCGCCGCCAGGGCCCAGCAGCGCACCGATTAAGTCGCGGTTGGCCGCAAGATAACGCAGCAGCTCAACCGAACCGGGCGCCGGCTCGAGCTCATCGATGTTGTGATAGAGATCAGGCAGCTGAGCTGCGGTGATGAGCTCAATGCGCTCACGGATCTCGGCCAGCAAGCCGTCCTCGATTTGATTGATAAAGTCGGGGATATCGCGGTAGTGCGAATAGAACGTGCGGCGCGTAAGGCCGGCACGCTCGGTGAGCGACGCGACGTTAATGCGCGAAAGGTCGCCGCTTTCGGCAAGCTCGCTGGCAAGCGCCTGGCGAAGGGCACGCTGCGAGCGAAGGGACCGGCGATCACATTTCTCGAGCTGGGACAAGCGTCCTCCTTGTTACTCAGCCTGTGCGCTATTGCACAGTGCGAGTATTATTGCACACCGTGTGCATCAACACGTAAAGGCAATATTTGGGATGTGTTAAAGGGACAGTTTCTTTGCCATATTCAGCGACCGCCTAGGTTGTGCCAGTTGTGCCTGGCTTTTGGAGCAGCATTGCCGATTGTTCAAAATATCATTCGTGGGTAGAATAGTGTCGACGGCAGCCCAAGTTCTGGAAAGCTGGGCAGCGCCGTTGCTTGGATTAAGGGGTCAACGCCTTAGCGGCGGCGACCCCTTTTACGTTGCTTCGAACGTTGCTTGAGTGCCTCGGAAAGCCCGACGAGTGCCGTGGAGAACGAGACCAAAGCGGTCAGAAGTCTCACGAAATCAATCAGATCGGTCATGGGCATCACCTCCCATCAGATGGAGGGCGTTGCCCGGCACATGGAACTGCCGCCAACAGTATCAATTCTATCAAAGCGCAGTTAGATATGCGAATGTTTGTTCGCATTTCAGAAGATCGGAACTCGGGTATGGCGAAGGAACAGTTCCTTTGCCATACCCGAGCTTGTCGCCGAACTGCTACCTACATTTTTCGAGTTATTCGGCCACGCTGCTGGTTCTGCATAAATGCACCACCGGGATTATCTGAGAGTTTTTGTCCTTATTTGAGCGCATACATGCCCATTTGCGCACTTACGTCACCGAATCAAACACCATTAGAGGTATGAATGTTCCTGCGAGGGCATTTTTAGCCATTTAACGACCTCCGACAGGCCGAATAACTCGAAATTTGTTGGTGGCGAAAGCGTAACAGTCCTATACGCCAAAAGCCGGCATCTCCCATGTGACAAAGGGAGCGTCCCTTTGTCACATTATTCGATGACGGTGCGGGAGTTTTGCTTGTGCATGGTGGCGAGCATGTGTTTGGGGACGGCGTGGACCATGCAGCTGCCGATGGTCGCGCTCGCGGCGGCCTTGGCGGCATCGCTTGCGTTTTTGGTCGCGTAGCTGTGGCGGAAGCGTTTGAGCATGGCAATGTCGTTGCCGCCGTCGCCGTAGACCGCGACCTCGTCCTCGGCAATGCCGTAGTAGCCCGCCAGCCAGGACACACTCTCGCCCTTGTTGCACGCCGCGTCCGTGATCTCAAACATCACCGGGTCAAACGGCGCGTTGACCACGCGGTCCGATCGCTCGGCCAAATATGCCTTAAGGTCGCGCTCCAGCTCGGGCGAGGTCACGCGGCAGTTGATCTTACACACATCGTGGCGCAGGATATCGCCGATTGACTGATCGAAATACTGCTCCTCGTGATACCCGCCACGCGCGCGCATGCCGCGCATCACGATGCGCTTGATAGGGCTGTCCTTCTTAAAGCCCGCCTGGTGCATCTCGAACGAACCGCTCGAGAACATGCCGTCGGGCGTGGAGCAGTCGAAGCAAATGTTCGGAAACGCCTTGAGCAGCTCCTCGGTAACCTGCGGGTCGATGGTCCAGGTCTTGAGCACCTCGCCGTGGCTGTCGCGCACGATGGATCCGTTGGAGCAGCAGGCGTCGAGTGCCAGACCCGTAAAGCCATGCTCGCCGATTGGCAACGTCGAGCGTCCGGTCGCGGGAACCACATGCAGGCCAGCCTCGGTCAGCTCGCGAATGGCACGGCGGATGGTCCCATCCGCCTCGTGCAGGGCGTTCAGCAGCGTTCCGTCTAAGTCACTCGCAAACATCTTGATCATGGGCATGCCTCTCCTTCGTCTGCACGATATTGTAGACGAAGGAGAGGCATGCCCAAACAATGCCGTCCCGGCGCGGCGGGACAATGCTTCCGCAAATCCACGGCGTCCCTGCGCCTTAAGACAATCGCCACAAGCGACTTTTCAGCCGATAAAACAGCGCCGTCGTCAACGTCAGCACCGCTAACATGCCTGCGAATACAATCGCCGGTGTCCATCGATCATATGCGAGTCCGTAAATCAATTGGCCAATAGGCGTTGCACAGGAAAGCGTCATATAAACGAGTGCCAGCACTTTTCCGCAGAGTTCCTTTGGCGCTGACCGCTGAACGAATGAAACGATTTCGACCGATGTAATGCTTGCCCACGCCATGACCCATGCCGAGCCGGCCGCAAGCGCGGCAAACGCAAATTCATCAGGACCGCTCAGTAGCGTGACAATAATCGGTACGACTCCAAAACAAATCATCGCAACATATCGACATATGCCTTTGAAGGAAAAACAATGTGGCAAAATACCGACCAAACCACTGCCGACAAGACCACCTAAGCCCATAGCCACCTCAATAATCCCAACAAAGGATGACTGCATTCCGAGATACTTTGCAACAATAACGGGAGCACCAATCGTTAACCCAACTAACGCAAGGTTCAAAATAGCTGCAAGCAAAAACACAACGAGCAATGATGCGTTTTGAAACAGGTACCGAATCGACTCCTGAAAATCGCTTCGGCATGTCGAGCAAATCGTACTGTCCCCTGTCATTCCAGATGAGGCATTTCGCTTGAGTGCGTCCCCGAACAGCAGGGCTGACATCGCAAACGTCAACGCCGCGGTTTCGCATAGGGCATCGATACCAAAGCACCCATAGACTGCCGTCCCGACTACAGGCCCCAAGATATTGCTCGCCATGGTCATCTGCGAGACCAACGCAGTGGCACGCTCAACCTTTTCTGGGCCCGTCATGCGCACCGTCTCAATTTGAAGCATCGGTTTCAGCAGCGATTGGATGCCATATTGGACGCAAAGCATTGCTACCACGACAACGGCAAGAGGCAGCGAACGCTTCATGGGGATAAACAACAGTGATGCAGCCATCAGAACAATGCCGAGCACTACAAGAACCCCGCGATGTCTTCCCCGATCCGCCAAAATCCCGCCAACCGGAGTCGCGAGCACGCCCGGTATGAACGCTATCGCCGCGACGGCGCCATATAACGTTGACGAGCCGCTGCAATCGAACAAGTAAAGCGGACACGCAAAGCACAGTGCCGACAACATCGAATACGCGCACAGCTGTGCAACAAAAAGCTCCGTGAGTCTAATTGACCGCACTGTTTTTGATTCCAACGAGGCACTGACGTCTCTCAGGCCAGCCATAAGTCCGCCCCCTATACATACTGCCAGTATGTATTTATCGACTTGAAAAGGGCAGCCGTGGCTACCCTCACAAATCAATTACATACCGTTGGTATCTATATTACCACCCGGCACGGTTCCATACGTCCCAAATCTGGGCCGTTGTCTGGAGCACTTCATTACCCAAATCGAGCCCCACTGCGGCCGCCATCTGCGCCAAGCATTGCGCGCGAGCGAGCATTCGGTCCTTGGATTCAAGCGGACGGAACAATGGCAGCAGCCAAAGATTCGCCAACAACGATACGGCCTCCGCCGCTTCGCGCGGGCATTTGCACGCAATGGAGCCGTCGGCGATGCCCTCCTCGATCACTGGCAAGAGATAGCCATCGGCCGACTCGTCGAACGAGCCCTGGTACTGCATCGCCAGTAGACGCGAGCTTTTTACCGGATCTGCCGCAGGATGCATGCGTGCCCATAGCTCAATTTGTGGAACGACGGACTCGGGCGCGTACAGCCGCTTGAGCTTTTGGGCTCCGTTCATATTACCGATACCAAGCGTTGAGCGGCGGCGCTCAACAATCGGAGCCATTGCCCGATCAAATGCGGCGTTGAAAATCTCCTCTTTGCTCTTAAAGTGATGATAGACAGCACCCTTGGTCATGCCATCGAGGCGGTCGACGATGTCTTGAATGCTCGTCCCCTCATAACCCTGTGCGCAGAATAGCTCCAGCGCCGCGTCGAGAATCTTCGCGACCGTCTCCTCGGGATATTTATTACGACCCATAATCCGTCCATCCGCAACGCAAGTCTTGTGCCTCATTGCAGCATTTTAACGTTGCGGATGGCAGGTGGTCGATCCTACACCGCGGCGGGGCCGTGTTCGCCGGTACGGATGCGGATGACTTCCTCGACCGGCTCGACCCAGATCTTGCCGTCTCCAACGGCACCGCAATCTTGGAAACGGCGCGGCAACGGGCGCGAAACGAACGGGAAATACGCGAGCAAGGAAGCCGTGAGCGTGCCCGTCCCGGCTAGCGGCGGAACAGCTCGCGGGCTCGGTCGCGGAGGTCGGTAGCCCGAATGACACCTTCGTAGCGATTGATGCGCAGACGCGGGAAGGCGTTAAAGAAGCGTAGGTCGCGGCGGCTGAGTGACACGCTCGGCACCGGGCGGCTCATGCGCTTGCCGGCAAGGCGACGACTGAGCGACGGACGCGGCATGCTCGGCGCGGCATCGGCCACGCGGCGGGCGGCAAGCGCCAGGCCGCGAGCACCATCCGCGATAAACGTCGGCATCGAAGCCTTCTCGCGCAGGGCATCGAGCGCGGCGTCACCCAGCTCGGCCAGCCACGCGTTAACGGCACGGCTACGGATGTGCGTCTGTGCTACCGAGTCAATCGTAGAATCGGGAATACGTTCGAGCACTGAGTCCGAGGCATCGGCAAGCGACTCATTGATGCGGTCGGCAAGGTCGGCCCGGACGCGCTCCAGCTGATCGGACAGACGCCGCCAGCTCGCCAACGAGCACAACGCGTCGACCATCATCGCGACCGCGACGATAAAGGCGGACAGCCGCACAATCAGCACCGGCAGATGGCCAAGCAGCCCCAGCAATGCCGGCTCCACTAAACGGCAAATACACAACGCACCCAAGCCAAACGCGCAGGCCCAGTACAGGCAGATGCGTCCGTGCAAGTTAAACGGCAGGTGCGAGTAATCCCAAAAGCGAGCGCCCGTTGTTTTTTCCAACAGCACGCCTACGCTGCACTCAATCACGCTGCATACGAGCGCTGCAGCGACAAACTGGCTCGACGCGTCAGGAATTCCGCGCAACAGCAGCCAGCAGGCAATGCCGCCCGCGCCATAGATGGGGCAACACGGTCCCAGCAAAAAGCCGCTGTTGGCAAAGCGTCCGTGGTTGAGCATGGCGCAGACCGTCGATTCCCATGCCCAGCCGCAAAACCCGTAGAAGGCGAACGAGAGCACCAGTGCCGAAAGCGGACAGGCGGCAAGCGTCGCGCCGTCAAATGCCATGTCGATCGCGGTCCCCACCGTCTACCCTCTCCTCTTTTCACTCGAATCTTTGCTCGAGCCGTCGCTCGAGCCCTCGCTCAAATCGTTCGCGTCGTCTTTGCGCGGCAGGCGGCCGGCGACCGTCTCGCGCAGAGCACACCATTTATCCGCCAGGCACACAATCCAAGCCTCACGACACGTCGGCGGCACCGGCACCAGCGGAAACATATGCCGCACGATAATATTCCGTTCGCGCGACGTCAGCTCAAAATCTTCCTCCGCGCGCGCTAGGGCAAAAAACGGGTGGCGAAAGCCATGCAGCCGATGGCTTGGGTCGGGATCGTGCCAATCGTAGAGAAAGTAATCGTGTAACAAGGCTCCGCGCAGCAGCGAGGCACGGTCGATCGAAACACCGACGCGGCCCAGGCGCTCGGCAAAGGACAGGCTCGTCCGCGCTACCGAAGTCACATGTGCATAGACCGTCACGTCGCCATGCTGGATAAACTCGCGCGTCAGGTCCAAGCGGCCCGCCTGGGCGAGCTGGCGGGCGGCATCGTCGACCTCGTGCGCGATTTTCTCGGCACGAACGGCATCGGACATGCTGCCTCCTTCCAGCGGCT
>DBEXMY010000167.1:0-10083 GCA_048168905.1 Collinsella sp.
CTGCGCAAGACGGAGGCCACATTAAGTGGCCTCCTTTGCGTGCGGAACTCGCGCTCGATGTTGCCCTATACGCCCGCCCAGGTCCTTGGGTAACGTTGCTTGCGAACGCCGCTCCGCTCGTCCGCTTTTTTGATCTGGAGAGCCGGGTGGGCTGATATATATATGGATAAGGGGCTCCTCCGTTGGTGGACGGGGGAGTCCCTTGTTGCGTTTTGGTTGTTGTTGCGACCTAGAGGTGGCTGATGATCAGTTCCATCTTGCCTTCGAGGTCGATGGAGCTGACGGTGTTCGGGGCCAGCAGGTGGCTTCCCTTGTGGACGGGGTCGCCGCAGACGGTGCCTTCGCCGTCGATGACCGACAGGCACATGAAGGGCCAGCGCTGGTCGAGGATCTTGCTGCCGTCGACACGCACGCGATCGACGGTGTAGCAGGGGTTAGACTCGAGCTCGGTCACGCCGTCGACCTCAGGCGCGGTCACCGTGCCGTCGGTCGGAGCCTGAGCATCAAAGTCGATGCAGTCGAGGCTCTGCTTAATGTGCAGCGGGCGCAGCTTTCCGTCGGTGCCGGGACGGTCATAGTCGTACAGGCGATACGTCACGTCGCTCGACTGCTGCGTCTCCAAAATGAGCGTGCCGGTCTTGATGGCGTGCACGGTACCGGAATCAATCTGGAAAAAGTCGCCCTTGTGGATCGGCAGCACGTTGAGCATGTCGTCCCAGCGGCCGTCCTTGATCATCTGTGCGGCCTCGGTGCGGTCTTTAGCGCGCTGGCCGACGATGATCGTGGCACCGGGCTCGCAGTCCAGTACATACCAGCACTCGGTTTTGCCCAGGCTGCCGTTCTCGTGCTCGGCGGCGTACTCGTCGTTGGGATGAATCTGGATTGAAAGGTCGTCCTTGGCATCCAGAATCTTAATGAGCAGCGGGAACTCCTTGCCCTCGCAATTGCCAAAGAGCTCGCGGTGCTCGGCCCACAGCCATGAAAGCGTGTGGCCTGCATACGGGCCCTCCGCAATCTGGCAGTCACCGTTGGGATGGGCCGAGATGGCCCAGCACTCACCGATGGGACCTTCGGGAATGTCGTAACCAAATACGGTTTCGAGCTGGCGGCCACCCCAGATCTTCTCGTGGAAGATCGGTGTCAGTTTAATCAAATCGGACATATTCATACCCCCATTATGTTGCGCGGGCGTTGCACAAAACAGCTCAAAACGAGCGCCCGCGTGACTACAAAAACCTATGCCAACGTTACGTTGTGCAACTCAAAGCGGTCGCCAACGTTGCGCGAGATCGAATACTCAAAGGCGGCGCCGCTGTCCAAAAAGCCAATTTGGGTGAGCTCGAGCAGGGGAGAGCCAAGTTTGGTGTCCAGACGCTCGGCTTCTTCCTCGGTTGCTGCCACGGCGCGAATGGTACGGTGGAAGCTCGAAATCTTCAGCCCACATTGCTCGCGGATGAAGCGGTAGACCGATCCGTACAGGTCCTTCTTTTTCAGCCCCGGAATCAGCTCGAGGGGCATGTAGGTGTACTCGATAACGATGGGCTTCTCATCGGCCTGACGCACGCGCACGACGTGATAGGCAAAGTCATCCTCAGCAATTCCCAGCTGGGCTGCGATGTCCGCTGGTGGATTAACGATCGAGAAATCGTAGACCACCGAGGTCACCTTCTCCCCGCGGTGCTCATACGAAAAGCCCTGGGCACGGTCGTTTTTGCCCTGGAAAAACGCCTGGCCGGGAAGTCCCGCCGTGTCCTTAACGTAGGTACCCGATCCGCGTCGGCTGGTAATAAGACCTTCCTCGGTGATTTGTTCAATAGCTTGTTTGACGGTGATTTTAGAAACGCTATAGAGCTCGCAGAACTCAACGACGGTGGGAAGTTTGTCGCCCGGTTTAAGAGTGCCATCCTCGATGCTTCGACGAATATCTGCAGCTATCGCCTCGTATTTGGGAATCATGGAACCTCATTTCCGACATATATGAATACAAAAAGTAAGTATAACCCTCAACAGGGCATCCATATTACTTTTATCTAAGAAGTTCGAGAAAGAAAAAAGAAAAAGACGCTTTACTTTTAAAATTAGAGCGCTATAGTTTAAGCAACGAACGGAATCCTTCCGCACAACAGGATCGACCGTTTGGGGACGGTTTTGTTTTGGCGGGTTGGATATCGGTATGGCCGGTGCGCGCCCGCGCCGGATAACCTGCCAAAGCAAACCCGTCTCCAACCGGAAGCTCTAGAACACGAAAGCGAGGACTTTGATGGCACAGTATCAGCTGCCCAACGACTTCTTCTTTGGCGCTGCTATGTCCGGCCCGCAGACTGAGGGTCAGTGGAACCAGGGCGGCAAGCTCGAGAACCTGTGGGACACCTGGTCCATCCAGGATCTGGGTTCGTTCTACAACCGCGTTGGCTCTTACGCCGGCAATGACTTTATGGCCAAGTACCAGGAAGACCTTCGCATTTTGAAGGACTTGGGTCTGGATACCTATCGCACTTCCATCCAGTGGAGCCGTCTGCTCGATGCCGACGGCAACCTCAACGAGGAAGGTGCCGCGTGGTATCACGAGTTGTTCCGCGCCTCTCGCGAAGCCGGCTTGGAGCCGTTTGTCAACTTGTACCACTTTGACATGCCCACCTACCTCTTTAACCGTGGCGGCTGGGAGAGCCGTGAGGTTGTCGAGGCTTACGCACATTACGCCGACGTCGCCTTCCACGAGTTTGGCCAGGAGATTAAGTACTGGTTCACCTTTAACGAGCCCATCGTCGAGCCCGAGCAGCGCTATCAGGAGGGCGTGTGGTTCCCGCAGCTCCACGACTTCAACCGCGCCCGCACCGTGCAGTATCACATCTCGCTGGCGCACGCGCTGGCCGTGGCCAACTATCGTCGCGCCTATGACGAGGGCGCTATTCGCGCCGATGCCAAGATCGGCATGATCAACTGCTTTACCCCGGTCTACACCAAGGAGAACCCCAGCGAGGCGGACCTCGAGGCCGTGCGCATGACCAGCGGCATCAACAACCGCTGGTGGCTCGACCTCATCACCAAGGGCGAGCTTCCTGCCGACGTGCTCGACAGCCTGGCCGAGGGCGGCGTTAAGCTCCCGTTCCGCGCCGGCGACCAAGAGATCCTCAAGCAGGGTGTTGTCGACTGGCTCGGCTGCAACTACTACCACCCCACGCGTGTTCAGGCGCCGGCGAGCAAGGTCGACCAGTACGGCCTGCCGCACTTTGCCGACGAGTACGTATGGCCCGACGCCGTTATGAACGAGAGCCGCGGCTGGGAGATCTACCCGCAGGGCCTCTACGACTTTGGCATGGACTGCGCTAAGAACTACCCCGATCTTGAGTGGTTCGTTTCCGAGAACGGCATCGGCATCATGGACGAATACAAGAACCGTGACGCCGAAGGAACCATCCAGGATGACTACCGCGTCGACTTTGTACGTCAGCACCTGGAGTGGGTGGCCAAGGCCATCGACGAGGGCGCCAAGTGCCGGGGCTATCACTACTGGGCCGTCATCGATAACTGGTCTTGGGCCAATGCCTTTAAGAATCGTTACGGCTTTGTCGAGGTCGATCTCATGGACGGCTACAAGCGCCGCCTTAAGAAGTCGGCGGCCTGGCTCAAACAGGTCGCCACGACCCACGTGGTTGATTAGCGACCGGGCGAACGCCCAGACCGCGCGCCGCCGCGCGCAACACATGGCACATCTGGTGGCAGAGGGCGACAGACCACCGTGCGCATAGGAAAAGGCCGGATTTGAAAGTTAGGAGCAATCATGGCCAGTGACAACGGAAAGAGCTTCCTCGACAAGTTTGCCGAGGTCTCTGCGAAGGTGGGAAACCAGGTTCACCTGCGTTCCCTGCGTGACGCCTTCGCGACCATCACGCCGCTCTATATCCTTGCGGGTATCGCGGTTCTTATTAACAACGTCGTGTTCCCTCTGTTCCCGCTCGATGCGGCGGGCCTTGCCAACCTTCAGACGTGGGGCTCGGCAATTACGCTGGGCACCCTCAACGTCTCTGCCATTATCTTGGCCGGATTGATTGGCTACAGCCTCGCCAAGAACAAGCGTTTCGATAACCCGCTCGCTTGCGTGGTCGTCGCCATCTCTGCCTTCGTCATCATGATGCCGCAGCAGATCACCGCCTCGCTTGCCGCCACGAGCCCACTGCTCACCGACAAGATCACCTCCGCCGAGGTCACGGGCGCCCTTTCGACTGCCAACACCGGCACCAACGGTCTGTTCTCGGCTATTATCATCGCCCTGCTTTCCGTCTCGCTCTTCATCAAAATTTCTGGCGTCGAGAAGCTCAAGGTTAAGCTGGGCGAGGGCGTGCCTCCCGCGGTCTCCAACTCCTTCAACGTCATGATTCCGATGCTGCTTAACCTCGCGGTCTTCGCTCTTGCCGCAGCCCTGCTCGCCGTGTGCGCCGGCACCGATCTGTGCACCATCATCTCCACGTGCATCTCCAACCCGCTCAAGAGCATCATGAACGCCGGTCCGTGGGCTGTTATCCTCATCTACACCCTTGCTAACCTGCTGTTCTGCGTCGGTATTCACCAGTCCACCATCTCTGGCGCTACCGTCGAGCCGATCCTGACCATGCTCATCGTCGACAACATGGCTACCTTTGCCGCCGGTGGCACCATCCAGCCCGATCACTACATGAACATGCAGATCGTTAACAGCTTCGCCCTCATCGGCGGCTCGGGCTGCACCCTCATGCTCCTGCTCGACACGCTCCTGTTCTCCAAGAACAAGGCTTCCGAGACCGTTTCCAAGATGGCTATCCTGCCTGGTCTGTTCAACATCAACGAGCCGGTTATCTACGGTTACCCCATCGTGTACAACCTGCCGCTCATGATCCCGTTCGTTCTTCTTCCCGATCTGTTCATCGGCATCACCTATGGCCTTACCTGCGCAGGCATCATCAGCCCCTGCATCGCCCAGGTGCCCTGGACCATGCCTCCCGTCATCAATGCCCTGCTCGCTACGGGCTTTGACTGGCGCGCCGGCGTGTGGCAGGCTATCGAGATTGTCATTGGCATGGCCGTCTACCTGCCCTTTATGAAGATTTCCGAGAAGGCAATCGCCAAGCAGGAGGCTTTCGCCGAGTAGAACGCCTAACGTTCGTCCCTTTCACCTTTGCGGGCGCCGGTACGCGGTGCCGGTGCCCGCAGCTCTCTCCCTTGTGTAAAGATGCAGGGGGGTGGGCACAATAGCCGCAAGGAATAAAACCAGTTGTCGTCTGCGCGCCGCGCAGTTATAAGGAGGAAACCATGAAGAAGATCATGCTCTGCTGCAATGCCGGTATGTCCACGAGCCTGCTGGTCCAGAAGATGCAGGCCGAGGTTGCAAACCGTGGTCTGGATATTGAGGTCGAGGCTCGTCCCATGAACGAGGCCCACGATCACCTGGACGAGTGCGACATGTTGCTGCTTGGTCCGCAGATCGGCTACACCAAGGGCGATTTTGAGAAGGAGGCCGCCGGCCGCTTCCCGGTCGAGGTTATCAACATGGTCGACTACGGCCGCATGAACGCTGCCGGCATCATCGACCACTGCGTCAGCGTGATGGGCTAGGTGCTCTGCATGGAGGATATGAACGAACTGCAGATGACCTGCTTTGAGATCATCAGCTACGTCGGTACCGCCAAGAGCATGTACATCAATGCCGTGCAAAAGGCCAAGGAGGGCGATTTTGACGCCGCCGAGGAGCTTATCAAGCAGGGCGACGAGGCCTATAACGGTGGCCACGATGTTCACATGGGGCTTCTGAAGAAGGAGGCCAACGGCGAGCGTAACGGCGAGGCCCCGTTGATTTTGCTGCATGCCGAGGACCAGATGGCCGGCACCGAGACCATGCGCGTCATGGCGACGGAGCTCATCGAGGTTCACAAGCAGCTGCAGGCACTTCAGGCCTAGTCGGCGTTATCGCCGCGACGGACCGTGCGGTCCAACAGACAACATAGTCCCTTTGACGGGCGCCGGGAGCCTCCGCCTCCCGGCGCCTTTATTTTTGTGGATGGTCTTGCGCGGCCTGTTGGGCAGCCAATTGCGTTACCCCAGATAAAACCTGCCAAAACAAACCTGTCCCTTTTTGGTAGGTTTTTGCCTTGAGAGCGGTACCATACAGGCAATGTTTAAACGAGAAAGGTGGGCTCCCATGGAACCTAAGCAGTACTACATCGGCATCGACGTCGGCGGCACTTCGGTTAAGGAGGGCCTGTTCGACGAGGACGGCAACCTGCTTGCCAAGGCCAGCGTGCCCACGCCTCCTATCGTTGACGCTGCGGGCTTTGCCGCGGTGACCGAGGCTATCGACCAGGTGGTCGCCAAGGCACAGATTCCGCGTGCCTTTGTGGCGGGCATTGGCCTGGCCGTTCCGTGTCCCATCCCGGCGTCGGGCGATGCCAAGGTCAAGGCCAACATTGCCATTAACCTGCCCGAGCTGAGGGTCGCCATTCAGAAGCACTGCCCCGATGCGGTCGTTAAGTATGAGAACGATGCCAACGCCGCTGCCATGGGCGAGGCCTGGCTCGGTTCTGCCAAGGGCGTGCAGAACGTGGTGATGGTCACCATCGGTACCGGCGTGGGCGGCGGCGTTATCGTTAACGGCGACGTGGTATCGGGCGTTGTGGGTGCCGGCGGCGAGATTGGCCACATGTGCCTGAACCCGGCCGAGGAGCGCACCTGCGGCTGTGGCGGCCATGGCCATCTGGAGCAGTATTCCAGCGCCACCGGCGTGGTGAGCAACTACCTTGCCGAGTGCAAGAAGGCGGGCGTCGAGCCCATTGAGCTCACCGGCCCCTCCGATTCCAAGGACGTGTTCCAGGCCTGCCGCGAGGGCGACAAGCTTGCGCTGGCCGCAGCCGACACCATGGCCGACTACCTTGGCCGCGCCCTGGCGCTTATCGCCAACGTGGTCGACCCCGAGATGTTCCTGATCGGTGGCGGCGCGTCTGCCTCGGCCGATGTTTATCTCGACAAGGTTCGCGAGCACTTTAAGCAGTACGCGCTCTCTGCCTCGCGCGAGACGCCCATTAAGGTCGCTTCGCTCGGAAACGACGCCGGCATCATCGGTGCCGCCTACGTAGCCCTGCGCGCCGCCGGTAAATAGTCGGTGCAGGAGGGCGGTGGTACAAGGGGGCAGACTTCGCCCCCAGGCTCGCCCCAAATTGCGCCGCGGCCCTTGCGTCTCATAAGGTTCGGCGCCAGCGTGCTACCATAGCTACGTCCAAGTACACATATCAAGTGGAGGATATCCATGGCAAACGTTCTTGTCTTTGGTCACCAGAACCCCGATAACGACGCCATCATGAGCGCCGTCGTCCTGTCCCAGCTGCTCAACCAGGTTGAGTATGCCGGCAACACCTACGAGGCCTGCGCCCTTGGTCAGCTTCCGGCCGAGTCCGCCAAGCTGCTCGCCGACGCCGGCATCGCCGAGCCCCGCGTGATCGAGTCCGTCGAGGCCGGTCAGCTCGTCGTCCTCACCGACCACAACGAGTCTGCCCAGTCTGTCGCCGGCCTTAAGGACGCCACGGTCTTTGGCGTTGTCGATCATCACCGCATCGGCGACTTTGAGACCGCCGGCCCGCTGCACTACATCTGCCTGCCCTGGGGTTCCAGCTGCACCATCGTCACCAAGCTCGCCGGCGTGCTCGGCGTTGAGCTTTCCGACGTCCAGGCCAAGCTGCTGCTCTCGGCCATGATGACCGATACGCTCATGCTCAAGAGCCCCACCACCACCGATGTCGACCGCGCCGTTGCCGCCAAGCTCGGCGAGCAAGTGGGCGTCGACCCGGTCAAGTTTGGCATGGAGGTCTTCCTTACCCGTCCGTCCGGCTCCTTCACCGCAGCCGAGATGGTCGGCAACGACATCAAGATGTTCGAGCCCGCTGGCAAGAAGCTGCTCATCGGCCAGTACGAGACCGTCGACAAGAGCCGCGCGCTCGGCATGATTGACGAGATTCGCGAGGCCATGCGCGCCTACGCCGCCGAGAAGGGTGCTGACGGCATTGTCCTGTGCATCACCGACATCATGGAGGAGGGCTCGCAGGTCCTGCTCGAGGGCGAGACCGAGGCCGCTCAGAAGGGCCTGGGCATTGCCGACGAGCACGACGGCGTCTGGATGCCGGGTGTCCTCTCCCGTAAGAAGCAGGTCGCTGCCCCCATCATGGCCGCCTGCTAGGTTTAGTTGACCAAACGCCACGACCGGATCGCGGACGTCCCGCGCTCCGGTCGTTTTTTGTGCACGGCGCCGCGTCGTCTCTTGAACAGGCACGCCCGTGCCGTTGAGCAAATAATGTTCAACCTGTGGTTCCGCTTTTCGGCCACGCCTGCGTGCTTGTCGTGCAGGGTAGGCTAGATGCAAGCGTAATACGTTAGAGCGCGGCGCCGCCACTTGGGCGGGCCGTGCTTTTTTAAGACGGGAGCTTTCCCGTGAAAGGAGCCGCCCATGGCAGCAACTGAGCAGCTGTTCAACGTTCGTGAGCGCAAGCGCTTTGAGCGTCACGACATTTGGGAGCGCATCGCCGAGAACGGCACGATTTCCGCCGCCGTCATGGTCTTCGCCGCCATCGCCGCCGTCATTTGCGCCAATACCGATGCCTACGAGGTCATCCATCACTTTTTGGAGACCCCGCTGTATGTGGGTCTGGGCAACCTTACGGCCGGTCTCACCGTTGAGCTTTTCGTCAACGACTTCCTCATGGCGATTTTCTTTTTGCTGGTGGGCATCGAGCTTAAGTACGAGATGACGGTCGGCGAGCTTAAAAACCCGCGTCAGGCCATGCTTCCCATGCTGGCGGCCGTGGGCGGCGTCGTCGTTCCCGCCTGCATCTACCTAATCTTTAACCATGCCGGCGCGCACAACGGCTGGGCCATTCCCATGGCAACCGATATCGCCTTTGCGCTGGGCGTGCTGTCGCTTTTGGGCAATCGCGTGCCCAACGGCGTGCGCGTGTTCTTCTCGACGCTCGCCATCGCCGACGACCTCATCTCCATCGCCGCCATCGCCATTTTCTACGGCCAGAGCCCCAATCCGTTTTGGTTAGGCGCTGCTGCGCTTGTGACCTGCGCGCTCGTGTGGCTCAACAAGACGCAGCATTACCGCCTTGCCCCGTATTCGGTACTGGGTCTGCTGTTGTGGTTCTGCATGTTCAAGAGCGGCGTGCATGCTACGCTCGCCGGCGTCATCCTGGCCTTCACCATTCCGGCCAAGTGCGGCGTCAAGCTCGATAGCCTCACCGATTGGTTGGGCGAGTGCCTGCCGCTGCTCGATGACCGCTACGACGACGAGGCGCACATCTTGGGCCAGCATGACTTTACCGTCTCGACCACCAGGGTCGAGCGCGTCATGCACCGCGTGACCCCGCCGCTCATCCGCATGGAGCGTCTGATCTCCACGCCGGTCAACTTTGTGATTCTGCCGATCTTTGCGTTCGTGAACGCACAGGTTCGCCTGGTGGGCGTGGACATGAGCACGCTGCTCACCGACCCGGTGACGCTCGGCGTGTACTTTGGCATGCTGCTGGGCAAGCCGATTGGTATCTTTAGCATGACGTTTGCCCTGGTTAAGTTTAGGGTCTGCGAGCTGCCGCACAACGTTAACTGGCACATGATTGCCGGTGTGGGCATTCTGGGCGGTATCGGCTTTACCATGTCGATTCTCATCAGCGGTCTCGCCTTCCCGACGGCCCAGTTTGAGGTTCTGGCTGCCAAGGCCGCCATCCTTGCCGGTTCGGTCACCGCTGCCGTGCTCGGCATGATTTACATGAGCGTGGTCTGCAAACACCCCGCGCCCAAGGGCGAGTAAAAGCAGATACAAGTTTGAAAACGCCGCCTGTGAACACCATCACAAGCGGCGTTTTAGTCATTGGGGACGTTCTTAAACGACTAGTCGAGAGGGACACTCTTTGCGAGCGGCCGAAAAAGGACCGTCCCAAACTGCCGGCACTTGGGGACTGTCCCCAAGTGCCGCATGCCATCTGGGAAGACTGTCCCCAACAACTAGTCGTTTAAGAACGTCCTCAATGACTAGGGCTATTCCACGGTGCCGTAGACGGCGCCCCAGCC
>DBEXMY010000168.1:0-14464 GCA_048168905.1 Collinsella sp.
AGTAGCCCTCGGCCCAGAACTTCCTGTTGCCGAACTTGTACTTCATGTTCGCGTGCTTGTCGAATACCATCAGCGAGCTCTTCCCCTTCAGGTAGCCCATCACGCTCGATACGCTGTACTTCGGCGGTATCGCCAGCAGCATGTGGACGTGGTCGGGCATCAGGTGCCCCTCGATGATCTCTATCCCCTTGTACTGGCAGAGCTTCCTGAAGATCTCCCCAAGGTCGGACCTTATTTGGTTGTAGATGACTTTGCGCCTATACTTCGGCGTGAACACGACGTGGTACTTGCACATCCACTTCGTGTGCGACAGGCTGTAGGCCTTCTGGGCCATACGCCACCACCGCCCTCTCGACTCGGATTCCCTGCGGCCTGAACAATCGCAAGTGTCCGGCGAGGGGGCGGCTTTGTAAAGCCGTTTGGCCCCACCCGCATAGCGGGTGGTTTCTGATGCGGCGCGCTGCGCGCCCCGCACAGGCTAAAGCCCATAAACGAAAGGGCGCTGACCTTCTGGTCGCGCCCTTGAAGTTGAACGTCAGATTGTCCAAATGCGGCCCGCGCAGCGTCGAGCAGTTACGGCGTTTGGTAAAACGCCGTAACTAACGTGCTCCGTACTGCTCGTAGTAGGCGTCGATGGCGGTCTTGAGCTCGTCGTCGATGACAACCTTGCCGTCGATCTCGTGGTTGTAGAGGGTCTCGACGACCTCAGCCATGGAGACGATGCTCGCGACGGGGAAACCGTACTTGGCCTCGATCTCCTTCTGCGCGGTGGTCACACCGCCCTTGCCGACCTCCATGCGGTTGAGGGACACGATCAGGCCCTTGATCTCGACATCGGCAGCAGCCTTGACCTTGGGATAGGTCTCGTCGATGGACTTGCCGCTGGTGGTAACGTCCTCGACCATGACCACACGGTCGCCGTCCTTGGGCTCATAACCCAGCAGGTTGCCCTTATCGGCACCGTGGTCCTTGGCCTCCTTGCGGTCGCAGCAGTACTTGACCTCCTTGCCGTACAGCTCGTGGTAGGCAATTGCGGTCACGACGGCCAGCGGAATACCCTTGTAGGCCGGTCCAAACAGCACATCAAAGTCGTCGCCAAAGTTATCGTGGATGGCCTGGGCGTAATACTCGCCCAGCTTCTTGAGCTGATAGCCCGTCACGTAAGCGCCGGCGTTCATAAAGAACGGGGACTGACGGCCGCTCTTGAGCGTAAAGCTGCCGAACTTAAGGACGTCGGACTCGACCATAAACTTGATGAACTCTTGCTTGTAAGCCTCCATGCGGGCTCCTCTCGTAATCGCGTACGTGCCTTCCAGTTTAGCGCAGGCGAAGCGTCGATGCGGGCGCGCTTTGGGGCCACGGCATTCTGTAATGGCTTTGTCAGGGGGAATGGTTTTCCGAACAATGGGGTTGACATGTCAAACCCCCTCATCAAGAATACGGGCGGATTAAAAAGGGGGTACGAGATACCCAAAGCGCGCTGCGCTCAGCCTTTAGGAGGTGTGCCATGGAAGGCAGTCCTAGTCGAAAAACCTGCATGTCGCCCTCGGCACGCCGCGAGGATTCCGCACACGCATAAACGCCACCGGCAGATCGCCAAAACCACCGCAAAGGCGCGCTGCACCCTTTGTGGGCTCAAGAGCTTGACGTGAGCGACATCTAGGTTTTTTTGAAGCAAATACGACACGTACGCTAACTCCCCTCAACAAGGAGGACCCTATGCTGATGCTCAAAACCGTCACGGTACTCGAAGCCATCTCCAAGCGCCGCCGCACGGCGCGCCCTGCCGCTCATACCGGCCTGTCCAAGAACACCATATTCGCCGCCACCCATAGTGCCGAGGACGCCCTCGTACTGCTTGACGCCACGGCAAACGGCCTCACCGTCGAGCAGGCAACTGAGCGCCTGAACGCCGTCGGCCCCAACACCATCGAGGCAACGACCAAAACGCTCGCCCGCCGCATCGCCGACGCGTTCATCGATCCCTTCGCCGGCATCCTCGCCGCGCTCGCACTGGTCTCGCTCTACATCGACGTGCTCGCCGTGCCCGAACCGCAGCGCGACCCCTCCACGGTCATCGTCATCGGCACCATGCTGCTGGTATCGGGCGGCATGAAGTTTATCCAGGAAGCCCGCAGCGGCAATGCGGCCGAGGCCCTCAAGGACCTGGTCTCCAACACTTGCACCGCCCTGCGCGACGGCGAGCGCATCGAGATCCCCTTCGACGAGCTCGTCCCCGGCGATGTAATCCGTCTCTCTGCCGGCGATATGGTGCCGGCAGATGCCCGCATCATCACCGCGCGCGACCTGTTTGTGATCGAGTCCGCACTCACCGGCGAGAGCGAGGCCGTCGAGAAGACCACCGCCGTCACCGTCGTCGAGGGCGCCGACGGCTCCGCACTGCCACTCTCTGCCTGCAAGAACATCGTCTTTACCGGCACCTCCGTGCAAAACGGCGCCGCCATGGCGCTTGTCGTTGCCACCGGCTCGGACACCTACCTGGGCGGCATCGCCAAGATGCTCAACGGGCGCGGCGAAAAGAGCGCGTTTGACCGCGGCGTCTCGAGCGTCTCCATGCTGCTGGTGCGCCTGATGCTCGTTATGGCGCCGGCCGTCTTTGCCATCAACGCCGCCACCAAGGGCAACGTCATCGACGCGCTGCTGTTCGCCACGAGCGTGGCCGTGGGCATCACGCCGCAGATGCTTCCCGTCATCGTGACCACGAGCCTGTCGCAGGGCGCCAAGGACCTCGCCCGTCGCCAGGTTATCGTCAAGGAGCTGCCGGCGATTCAAAACCTCGGAGCGATGGACGTCCTGTGCTGCGACAAGACCGGCACCCTCACCGAAGACCGCATCGTGCTCGAGCGCTACCTCAACACCGATGGCAACGAGGACGCGCGCGTGCTGCGCCATGCGTTTTTGAACAGCTTCTTCCAGACCGGCCTCAAAAATCTTATCGACCTGGCCGTAATCGACCGTGTCGATGTGACGCCCTCGACCGTCGCACCCGATTCCATGCTGGGCCAGAGCCTGCGCGACCGCTACACCAAGGTCGACGAGGTTCCCTTCGATTTCTCGCGCCGTCGCCTGAGCGTAGTTGTCGCCGACGCCCAAGGCAAAACCCAGATGGTTACCAAGGGCGCTGCCGAGGAAATGCTCGAGATCTGCTCCTTTGTCGAGATCGATGGCATCGCTCAGCCGCTCACCGACGAGAAGCTCGCCCAGATTCGCAAGCAGATCGCCGGACTTAACGCCGAGGGCCTACGCGTAATTGCCGTGGCGCAGAAGACCAATCCGCGCTGCGTGGGCGAGTTTGGCATCGCCGACGAGTGCGACATGGTGCTGATGGGCTTTTTGGCCTTCCTCGATCCGCCCAAAGCAAGTGCCGCGGGCGCCGTCGCCACCCTCGAGGCCAAGGGCGTGGCGGTCAAGGTCCAACCCGGCGACAACGACCGCGTCGCCGCCACCGTCTGCGAGCAGATTGGTATCGATGCGAGCAACGTCTTGCTCGGCTCCGAGATCGATGCGCTCGATGACGCCGAACTTGCCGAGCGCGCCGAGAAAACCCACCTCTTCGCCAAGCTCTCGCCGCTGCAGAAGGCGCGCCTGGTACGTGTCATGCGCGAGATGCTCGGCCACACCGTGGGCTTTATGGGCGACGGCATCAACGACGCCGCCGCCATGCGTGCGAGCGATTGCGGCATCTCGGTCGATTCGGCCGTCGATATTGCCAAGGAATCCGCCGATATCATCTTGCTTCAGAAGGACCTGGGCGTGCTCGAGCGCGGCATCATCGAAGGCCGCCGCACTTACGGCAACCTGCTCAAGTACCTCAAGACCACGGTGAGCTCCAACTTTGGCAATGTGCTGTCCGTGACCGTCGCGAGCCTGTTCTTGCCGTTTTTGCCCATGAGCGCCCTGCAGCTGGTACTGCTGTCGCTGGTCTACGAGATCGTGTGCATCGCACTGCCGTGGGACACCGTCGATGACGCCTGGACTGCCCGCCCGCGTGCCTGGGACGCCGCATCCATCAAGGGCTTTATGCTCGAGCTGGGCCCCGTGAGCTCGCTGTTTGACATCGTGACCTTCGCCGCGCTCTTCTTTGTCGTGTGCCCCGCCGCCGTGGACGCAAGCTGGTCCGAGCTTGCCGCCGCGGGCGACGTCGCGGGTATGGCGACCTTTGCTGCGCTCTTCCAGAGCGGCTGGTTTGTCGAGTCCATGTGGTCGCAGACACTCGTGGTCCACATGTTGCGCTCCCCGCATCTGCCGAGCCCGCGCGACCACGCCGCGCCCGCATTGTGCGTTCTTACCGTGCTGGGCCTGGCGCTCGTCACCTGGCTGCCGGCAAGCCCCATCGCCGATGTGCTCGGCCTCATGCCGCTGCCCACGAGCTTTTTTGGGCTGCTCATTGGCATCGTTACCGCCTATATCGCGCTCACCCAGCTGGCAAAGTGCCGCTACATTGCCCGCCGCGGCGAGCTGCTGTAGCAAGTAGACGGAAAACACCCTGCCAGCTGCCGTTGCCACTACCACAGCTGCCAACGCCGCTGCCGCTGCCTCTGCCGCCGCCGCAGTCTATCCCCCCAGCAGTTGCGGTGAAATAGTTCCTGTTTAAAGCCCCGTGACTTAAATTTAGGGACTATTCCACCGCAACTTATTGGGAGGTTAGCTAGTCCTTGGGTGTCCAGGACCAGAAGAAGTTGATAAGGGCCACACGCGAGGCGGTACCGGCCTTTTTGTTGATCGAGGAAATGTGGCGATAGAGCGTGGAGCGCGAAAAAAAGAGCGTTGTGGCGATGTCCTGAACGCTCTGGTCCGAAACGACCAAGACCTCAAGAATATCGCGCTCGCGCTCTGTAAGCCCAAAGGTGGCGACGAAGGCATCAAGGCGTTCATCGGACGTGAGCTCCGCTGCCTCCACGGGCTCGGGGTCGGAGCATGTGGGCGCAAGATCCCCACCAAGATCGTCGGTGGCAAGCGGCAGTCCGTCCCGCATCGCGGCATCATCGGCCCGTTGCCCCAACTGCCCCAGCAGCGTAATCGCAATGCCCACAAACATCACGAGCGCCGCACCGACCGCAGCCAGCACATTTTGACTCGAGATAATCGCCACTGCCGGCGCCGTCACGAACATCGAGCACACGTTGTTGACGACGCGACCCATGCACGGCCAAAAATATGACCAGCGCGCATAGAGCGAGACGGCGGCATATTTTGTGGTAAAGAACACCACGAAAAAGCCCGAGCCCAGATAAAAGATGATCGTGGCAGCAAGCTCGTTGCCGCCATTGCCATCGACGATGAGCACAAAGAACGAAAGCGTGGACAGTATGGCGGCGCATGTCATGCCGATATTCATATACGAACGGCCGTGCAGGTCAAATAGTGCGCCAGCGGCCAACGAGCTCACGACAAGCAGCAGGCGCGGCCAATCGCCCAAATCGACGGCTCCGACAGCATGCAAGGTCGTGAAGCCCGCGTTGAGAGCGGCGAATACGCCGGAAAGATACGCCGTCGCCACGGTCAGGCGAACTACGGCACGACGGAATGCCGCCTTTGCCTCGGGATCGTCTTGCCACTTGGCGCCATATTCCAAAGCATCTACCGAAAGCCCGGCAACACTGGGTTCAAAGCTGGGATCGGACTCGTCGCGCAGCTTGGCGCGTCGGGCACCGTGGAGCAACGCCACCTGCGCGATCGCACAGACGACCAGAACAGCCTGCTGAGGAATGCCGACAGGCATCACCATGTGGTTGAGAACCTGCACCAGAACGCCCATGGCGTAAGAAAGTGCGGCGGCGCGCGCCAAGCAGGGCGTTCGCGCAAAGCGCCTCGCAAAATTTGCATGAGCAGTCGATCCGCAGTAGCCCAGCGCGCAGCACGCCACCAAACCGCCGGCAATTACCACCTCAACCTGAACCGCCATAATCAACAGCAGCAATGCCGCCACCAGCAAAACGCCCGTGACGTCACTCGTTGCGTCGATAGCATGGGGACGGCGATAGTACAGAATGGGACGCACAAAAAAGCCAATCACGCTCGCGCCGATGACAAGGCTCTCATAAATAACGACCTCGTTCGGAGACACGAACTCGGCCATGCGCACATCAAAAAGATACTCGCACGCCAAAAACGTGAAGAAGAACAGCGCCAGGCATATAATCTCCCGAATGCCCCGACGCAAATATGCGGTTGTGTCTCCCATGCCCCTCATGGTTAACCCCCAGCCGCTCAATTGTCTGGAAATCTATTTTAATAGAGAACAAGTCTCAATATCGAAGCCAGGCTCGAAATGCTGCCAATTCGACCCCAGCCGTCCACATCACGCCGCGATTTTGAGCCGCATGGACCAGAAGGGACGCGCGCGATCTCTAGCTCGGCCAGGAGTGTCTCCAACTACCACTCATTTAAGTACGTCCCCAATGAGTGGCCGAAGAGTGTCCCCCGCGACTAGTCGTTTAAGTACGTCCCCAATGACTAGTCAAAAATGGGCCATGTGTCCCAGTTGTGGAGACTCCTTGAGCCGTCTGGGTATCGCGAAGGATCACGCACTCCCCCATCATCAAAAGTGACACACGCTACCTGTTGATGGGAGGCAGCCATGGGCTTCTTTGACAAGATGTTCGAGAAGAAAGAGTGCGCGATTTGCGGTACCGAGCTGGGACTTCTAGGTAAGACAAAAATCAATGAAGGCTACCTGTGCAAAGAGTGCGCCGGCAAGCTCTCCCCCTACTTTCACGGCTATCGCTCCAGCACCGCGGACGATATCCGTGAGCAACTCGCCTACCGCGAGGCCAACGCCGAGCGCCTGTCTTCGTTCAACCCCACGCGCACGCTTTCTGCCGGGCGCACCAATATTATGCTCGACGAAGACGCGGGCCTGCTGATCATTACCTCGCAGAGCCGCTGGCGCGACGCCAACCCCGACATTATCGAGTTCTCGCAGGTACTCGGCTGCGATATGGATATCGACGAGCATCGCACCGAGATTTATCGCGAGACCAAGGACGACGAGCGCGAGAGCTACAACCCGCCGCGCTACGACCTGGATTACGACTTTAATCTGACCATCCACGTCAACACGCCGTACTTTACCGAGATCAACCTGCGCGTGAACGACTCCACCATCGAGCAGCGCGGATCCATCGAATATCGCGAGGCCAAGCGCCAGGCAACCGAGGTCCGCGACGCGCTGGTACAGCTGCGCCAGGAGACGCGCGACAGCGTCGTGGCCGCCAAGGCCCCCAAGACCGCGGTCACCTGCCCCTTCTGCGGTGCAACCACCATTCCCGATGCCAGTGGGCGCTGCGAATACTGCGGCGGCGCCATCGGCGCATAGCCTCCGGCAGCGAAAGGACCGATCATGGCCTTCGAGAGCGTCAACTATCAGTGCCCCGCGTGTGGCGGTCCCCTTCACTTTGCCAGTGCCGAGCAAAAGCTCGTCTGCGACTACTGCGATTCGCGTTTTGAAGTCGAAGAAGTCGAGGCCCTCTATCGCGAGCGCCAGGACAAGGCAGATGCCAAAGCCGATGCCGCAGCCGCGGCCCCCAAGCCTGCTGTCGACGATGCCGTGCAGGAGCTGGCTCAAAACGCCGGCTACATCTGCTCGTCGTGCGGTGCCGAGCTGGTCTCGGACGGCACCGTCGCCGTTACCACCTGTCCGTACTGCGGCAACTCTGCCGTGGCACCCGGCCAGCTCTCGGGCGACTTCTCGCCCGACCTGGTGATTCCGTTTAAGCTCGGGCGCGACGACGTCATGACCGCACTCAAGGAGCACTACAAGGGCAAGATTCTGCTGCCCAAGAGCTTTGTCACCGACAACCATATCGACGAAGTCCAAGGCGTTTACGTGCCGTTTTGGCTTTACGGCGCCCGCGTGGACGGCGAAGTGTGCTTTGATGCGACCAACGAGACCGTAACCGAGGAATCCGACCGCACCGTCACGACCACCGACCACTACGATGCCTACCGCAAGGGAAACATCTCGTTTAAGCGCGTGCCCGTCGACGGATCGTCCAAGATGCCCGACGGCCACATGGACGCCATCGAGCCGTTTGACTACGACGCGCTGCGCCCGTTCTCGGTCGCCTATATGCCCGGATACATCGCCAACCGCTACGACGAGGATTGCGAGACCTGCAAGGCGCGCGCCGAGCGTCGTATGGAAGAAAGTACGATTTCGGCCCTGCGCGAGACCGTCGTCGACGAGTATGACGACGCCACGGTCGAAAGCAAGCAGCTCGACTACACCTGGAAAGACAGCGACTACGCCCTGTTCCCCGTCTGGATGCTCTCCACCTCGTGGAACGGCAAGAGCTACCTGTTTGCCATGAACGGCCAGACCGGTCGCATGGTCGGCGAGCTCCCCTGCTCCAAGCCCAAGCTTGTCATCGCCTCAGTGCTGTTCTTTGTGATCGGGTTTGTCCTCTCCCAGATTCTCTTTATGGGTGGGAATGCCTTCGATCCGGATTACCTCACCTTTGATGTCGAGGGCATCCTCATCAACATCGTCGCGCCGTTGATCATCGTAATCATCGCAGACGTGCTGCTGGTGGGCCAGCTCAAGACGGCCAACGAGGCCACCCACGCCGATTGCTACTGTGGCGAGCTCAACCTGACCGAGAAGCACGACACCTTCAGCCACACCGAGACCACCGTTGTCATGAAGGACAACAAGGACGATTAGCCATTCTGACCAATACCACCCGACCTTTGACGAGAAAGGAAGATCACCATGGGACTCTTGAGAGCTGGATTGGGAGCTGCCGGCGGCGTCATGGCCGACCAGTGGAAGGAATTTATCTATTGCGAATCGATGCCCGCTGACGTCTTGGCCTGCAAGGGCAGCAAGCGCACCGGCGGCCGCAGCTCCAACACGCGCGGCGAGGACAACGTCATCTCCAACGGCTCGGTCATCGCCGTCAACGACGGCCAGGGCATGCTCGTGGTGCAAAACGGCAAGATCATCGAGGTCGCGCTGGAGCCCGGCGAGTTCGTCTTTGACACCGGCAGCGAGCCAAGCGTCTTTAGCGGCAATCTGGGCGACTCCATCAAGGAGACCTTCGCCAATATCGGCAGCCGTTTTACCTTTGGCGGCGACGCGGGCAAGGACCAGCGCGTCTACTTTATCAACACCAAGGAGATCATCGGCAACAAGTACGGCACCGCCTCGCCTGTGCCCTTCCGCGTGGTCGATAACAACATTGGCCTGGACGTCGACATCTCCGTGCGCTGCAACGGCGAGTATTCGTACCGCATCACCAACCCGCTGCTGTTTTACACCAACGTGTGCGGCAACGTGACCGATAGCTACACGCGCGATAAGATCGACAGCCAGCTTAAGTCCGAGCTGCTCACCGCCCTGCAGCCCGCCTTTGCCAAGATCTCGGAGATGGGCATCCGCTACAGCGCCATCCCCGGCCACACCACCGAGCTCGCCCGTGCACTCAACGAGGTCCTCTCTGCCGACTGGCGCGACCTGCGCGGCGTCGAGATCGTGAGCTTTGGCGTCAACTCCATCGCCGCCTCGCAAGAGGACGAGCAAATGATCAAGGACCTGCAGAAGGCCGCGGTCATGCGCGATCCCACCATGGCAGCCGCCAACATCGCCAGCGCCCAGAGCGATGCGATGCGCGCAGCAGCCGCCAACCCCAACGGCGCGATGGCAGGCTTTATGGGCATGGGCATGGCAGGTGGCATGGGCGGCATGAATGCCAGCCAGCTGTTCGCCGCCGGCCAGGCACAGCAGCAAGCTGCCCCACAGCCGACTCCGACACCCGCCCCCACACCGGCTCCTGCCGCTGCCCCCGCGGCCGGCACGTGGACCTGCAGTTGCGGTGCCACCAACACCGGCAAGTTCTGCCCCGAGTGTGGCAGTCCCGCACCCGCCCCGGCACCGACCAAGTGGTTCTGCCCCAACTGCGGCAGCGAAAACGGCGGCAAGTTCTGCAGCAACTGCGGAACACCCAGGCCCTAGCCCCTCTACCTGGTAATTGGCGGGGAGGTCCGCCACCCCCGCATTTGCTTCTATGGGTTTCGTTCGATAAAGGAGGACACCATGAAGACAACGTTCAAAAAGTCCGTACTCGCATTCCTGACATGCGTCCTGGCGCTCGCCTTTGCCCTGACGGGCTGCAGCGGCGGCGGCAAGGACCCCAAGGCCAACTTTGTCGGCAGCTGGCAGTACTCGGGTGGAACCTTGGACGGCGAAGAGCTCACCGATGAGTACATGGATATGCTCAAGGAGTGGGGCCTCAACTGTATCCTGATCCTCGACGAAGACGGTACGGGCGTCCTCGACCTGTTCCTTGAGGTCGCCGACCTGAAATGGGAGGCCAAGGACGCCACCACCGTAACGATTACCGCCGAAGATGAGTCGCACGACCTGAAGCTCAAAGACGACAAGCTCGTCCTTGAGGTGGACGGCGACAAGCTCATCTTTACCAAGTCCGACAAGGACCTGTCCGGCACGGTGAAGAAGGATCGCGAGGCGGCCGAGAAGGAAGAAGAGATCGATGAGGCCGTCGAAGACGACGACGTCCAGAGCATCGAAATCTCCCCCGCCGTCACCGTCGCCGATGACGACCTGTGCACCATCACCATCACCGAGAAGTTCAAGGACGACTGGGGCGACATCGGCTTTGTCGTTAACATCACCAACAAGAGCGACAAGGACCTGACCTTCTACGCTCCTTCCGGCAAGACCAACGTCAACGGCACCATGAAGGACCCCTGGTTCTCGGCTCACCTGATGCCCGGCACCAACGCCACCGAGGAATTCACGTTCTCGAGCGGCGAGCTTGACAGCCTTGACGACCTGGTCAACACGACCATCGGCATCGACGCCTACCTGACCGATTCCTACGAGGACGTCGCCTCCTACAGCGCAACCATCGCGTAGCGGCACGTAACATCAGCCGCGGATTGGCGGACACATCCGCGCACATGTCAGGCGGGGCCGCAGGAAATGGTCCTGCGGCCCCGCCGCTTTATGCCGACAGCACTGCCCATACAAGCAGGCCGCCCGCCGTTTTCTGATGCAAAACGGCGGGCGGCCTTTCTTTGGCGTTGGAGCATGGGCGGCGCACCGACTACGGGCGCTCCATGTTGGGAACGATGCTGCCCTCGGTCACCGCATGCACGGCCAGGCGCATGATGTTGTCGTAGCCGGTCTTGCTCAGGATCTCCGAGATGCGACGCTTGATGGTGCCCTCGCTCATAAACAGCTCGGCCGCGATCTCGCGACGGCTTTTGCCCTCGCAGGCAAGGCGCAAAATCGATAGCTCGACATCGCCGAGTGCCGCCGTACCCGAAAAAATACTCTCGGGCGGCTTGGGAAACGTGCAATAGCCCGCCAGCGTGGAGCGCATCACGGCGAACAACTCGTCGATACCGACGTTCTTGTACACAAAGCTATCGACGCCCGCCTCGCGGGCCTGATCGACAAAGGTGATCTCGGGCATGCCGGTCATGATAATGACGCGGCACTCGGGCAGTTGTTCTTTAATGCGCGCCGCCGCCACGATGCCGTTGGAATCATGCTCGGTGCATACGTCCATCAGTATCATGTCCGGGCGCTCCTTGAGCGCGACACCCAAGGCCTCGGAAGCATCGGCAATGGCGGAAACAACGGTCATATCGGGCTGGTCGCCAACGGAACGCGCCAGGCTCTCGCGCAGGATGGCCTGGTCTTCGACTATAAGGACGCGGATCATGAGCTTCTCCTTTGAGCTGTGGCGCTGGCGTTGAGCGGGATGGACACCGCAAGCGTAAAGGGCGGGGCGGCATGGATTTCCAGGCAGCCGCCCAGATCTTGCGCGACATGCCTCATACCTGGGATACCCGTTCCCTCGCGATACGATACGGGTGCAGGCGCGCCGTCGTTAGAAACGGTCATCCGCGCAACAGCGCCGTCTTCCGACGTCTCCCGCCACAGGCGCACATGGACCCGATGGGCCTGTGCATGCTTGGTGGCATTGGTCGAGGCCTCACGGATAATCTGCAAAAATGCGGCGGCGACACGCGCGTCCTCAGGCAGCGCACCCTCAACATCGATCTGCACACTCACCAGGCCAAAAGCATGGACGATATCACCCAGCTGCTCTGCAGGCTCGCTGGCACCGCCACTGCGCAAATCGGCGGCAATTGAGCGCAGCAGCGGGTCGATCTGCTCGAGCGACTCGTCATCCAGGCGCCCCTCCTCCAGATAACGATGGAGGATGGACAGGCGCTGCCCGATCACGTCGTGCACGCGAGCGCGCATACGCAGATAGGCCGCATTGTCAGCAACTTTTTTGACTTCCTCGATCTGGGCTTGGAGCTCTTGGCCCGCAAGCTCAAGCAGGTGGTTGGCTTGCGCTAGGCGATCATGAGCATGCGCATACTCTGTTACATCCAGGCCGATAATGCGCTCAAAGAGGCGGCCCGAAACCATAACGTCATCGTGCACAAACAAGCGAATCTCGGCGGGAGAAACCTCGACCACCGCCCGCGCCTCACCAAAGCGGTCCAGATTAATCCGCACACGGTTCTGGCTGCTTTCGGGCATTTGCATGCTGAGTTTGCGCAGGCCGTTCCATGTACCGCTCATATCGCCTAGGTCGGTGGGCATATGAAGCTCCACCAGGTTTTTGCGCATGCAGCGGTTCATGAGCAGCGGACGGCCCCTCGGGTCCAGATACAGGATGCCCACGGGAATCACGTTGATGGTCTCGATCGTCGAGAACATGGTGATATCCTCCTGGCGGTTACGGACGTCCATCAAGAGCGCCGCGATGGAACGGAACAGGAAGAACGCTCCCTCTGTGATAAGGACAACGGTCCACGCCGAGCCCATGGCAAAAACCACCGGCGGTGTAACGGTGACAACAAGCAGCAGCTCGACCAGCATGACGGGGCGACGATAGCGCACCATAAGCACCACGCCGTAGGCAAAGATCACGGCATTGAGCCACAACGCTCCGCCCATTGCCCTGGCGCAAACGTCAAGCGGCGCCACCAGATATGAGCCAGACGACGCGAACAAGATGAGCGCCGAAATAACTAGGTGAAGCACAAGGCTCGCCTCGTAGGCACAAATCACCTTACGGTTATAGGACGAGCGGCGCGATGCGATGAGCGGGACGTGGATCGTCTGCAGACACGCAGCCAGGGCAAAGACAACATCGAGCGCAACGATTTGGGGAAGAATGAGCGAAATCTGCATCGTCACTCACCCGCCCTCGGCATCAAGACGATCATGCGCAGCTGGCCGGGCTCGCCCTCAAGGCGGTATGCCACGTTGCGCCCTTGCAGAGCGCTATCGAGCTCTTGCGCAGCGGGCGTCTGCGAAAGATCTTCATCATCGTTGGAAAAAAGCGTGGCGCATAGCTCGACACTGCATCGGTCATGGTCGCCCAAGTGATACATAAGCGCCGGATGGTCGGTGGTGTAGGCAAAAAACGCAAAGTCATACACGCAGTCGTACAGGGCGCTTACCGTACTGGCGTGCAACGGGCGCCGTATGGCGATAATCGAGGCGCAATCGATATCGATGGTGCGCAGGTCGCTTGCGAGCTCGTTGGCAATGAGCTGAATGCGGTCGCGATCAAAACCGCTCTCCCCGTGCTGTGCCAACGTGAGCGACCCCTTGCGCTTGCAATAGGCGACGAGCATCTTGGCGCGCTGCAGCATGCGGTAACGCTCGTGCGAAGACGATTCATCGGTCAACGGCGGCAGCGAGCTCAGCAGGTCGTACATCTCATCGAGCGCGCGGGCAAGCGCCTGGTCCACGTCTTGGACCAGCAAGGTCTCGGCCTCTTGGTCTGCCAGGTGCGTCTTAAGGTCGTAGTCGGCGGCGAGCAGCTCGTTTTGACGCTGCAGCTCCATGCGACGATGTGCCAGTTCACGGTTAAGCTCGTTGAGATCCGACACGTCTTGGGCAAGCAGGGCCGATCCGCCCAGCAGTGGAAAGGCACGGTACATCACATCGGGATCGGACGCCACGGCAAAGACATGGGCGCGGCCGTGTTCCTGGGCTCGCAGCTCTTCGCACACGCCCGCCGGCATTGGCTTCGACACCGGCGTGGCATAGACTTCCTGCAGGTCGCGCGTTAGAACTTTGAGGTCGAGCGGCAGGGTATCGAAAATGCCGGCGATGTCGTGATATGACGGAATGACACCGCAATCGAGACAGATTTCCATCGCCGCCACGCACAAGACGCAATAGATGAGCGAGAAGTTGAGCCTCCATACCCAGGGCACACGCAACGCATATGAGATGGCAAAGAACGCGCCGCCCAGCAGCACGAGCGCCGCCGTGCCCGAGAAACGTTGGATGCGAAAGGACGAGGACCGGCCCACCAGGATAAAAAAGGCCACAAAGTTAAAGGCCGTCCACACGAGGACGGCGAAATAACCCCAGCCGTACGTGTAGTCGTTGCGCCAGGTGTCGCTTGTGCGGTCAAAGTGGAAGACCTGCTGGTGA
>DBEXMY010000169.1:0-3462 GCA_048168905.1 Collinsella sp.
ATGCAGCTTGCCAAAAACGCCGGCGCCACCAAGGTCGTCTTGCTCGAACCCGTCGAAGGCAAGCGCGAGGTTGCGCTCAAACTCGGCGCCGACCTGGCAATTGATTCCATCCACGAGGACGTCCCGGCCCGCCTGAAGCAGGAGGGCGTCGGCAACGTCGACGTTGTAATCGAATGTGTCGGTAAGCCCGTCACCATTGAGCAGGCCATTAGAATCGCCGGCCATAAGGCCACGGTTATGATGTTCGGACTTACCAAGCCCGATGAGACAATCACCGTCAAGCCCTTCGAGGTCTTCCAGAAGGAGCTTGTGCTCACCTCGTCCTACATCAACCCTTATACGCAGCGTCGCGCGCTCGAGCTCATCGACTCTGGCAGGCTCGACGTATCCTCGATGGTCGCCAAGGTGGCTTCCCTCGACGAACTCGGCGCCATCCTGTCAGACCCGTCTCTGCGTGCCATGGGTAAATATATAATCGACCCCAGCAAGTAAATCGATTGACACCTGCGCGGACGGCCCTCATCCGTCGTTCACGCACCCAGCTCTAGGAGACCGTCATGGCGCGAGCCATCTTCCAAACTATTTATGACAACGTGAAGCAGTCGATTGACGACGGCACATACGCCTATCAGAGTTATCTGCCTTCGGAGACTGAGCTCACGCAGCTGTTTGACTGTTCGCGCATGACGGTCCGTCGCGCCATCTCGATGCTTGCGGCAGATGGTTACGTGCTCCCCCAGCAAGGCAAAGGCATGCGCGTCATTCGCAACATCAGTGACGAGAAGAGTCGTGGTGGCGGCGGACTCGAGACCTTTAAGGAAATCGCGGTCAACCGAGGCTTTGAGCTCAAGACTGTCACCACCGTCTTTGAGCTCCTCATCTGCAGCAAGGCGCTCTCCAAGATTACCGGGTTTCCCGAAGGCTGTGAGCTCACACGCGCCAAACGCATCCGTTATGCAGACGGACAAGCCGTGTGCTCCGACGACTCCTATTACCTAAGCTCACAAGTACCGGGGCTGACACCCGAGATTGTCAACGACTCGATCTATCGTTACCTCGAAGAAGATCTTGGCATTAAGATTGCCACGGGCAAACGCGATGTAACAATTGAGCATCCCACGCCCGAAGATGCGCGCGTGCTCGATCTCGACGACTTTAACGCACTCGCCGTTATACGCGGGCAGACCTACAACGCCGACGGCATCCTTATGGAATACACCGAGACCAAACAGGTCCCCGGGTTCTTTTTGCTCCATGAAACCGTGACGCGCAACGGTACCGGTCGAACCGGCCACCAAAGCAGCATGAACTAACCATTTATTAGTTGCGGTGGGACAGTTCCTAGAATGGCCAGCTTAAGGGCAAAACAGGAACTATTCCACCGCAACTTTTTTGGCCGGCGGGGCAGTATCTGTCCCACCGGCCATCATTTACGCTCTTTTAGCTAGTCCGCGAGCTTCTCCACCTGATCGAGCATCTTGCCGAGTTTGGCCTTCGCCTCGGCCTTGACCTTCTCAGCTTCTTCGTGAGCCTTCGCCTTCTGGGCGGCCTTCTCCTCGGCCTCGGGGTCGACGACGATCAAGTTGGACGCATCGTGCTCAACAAGCTTGAGCGCATGTTCGGGACAAACCTTGACACAGGCACCGCAACCCAAACAATACGTGGATTCCAGTGCAAAGCGACCGCTTCCTACCAAATCGCAGGCGAACGTGGGGCATACATTGACGCACTCGCCGCACGACGTGCACTTGTCAAAATCGCACTCCGGCGTGCTCACCTGCATGTTCTGGGCAAGCTCGGGGTGGTTTTGCAGCGTCGAGAGCACCAGCTGCCGCCCGTGCGTGAGCGAACGGCGACGCTTGGTCGTCGTGGTGCCGCACATGGTGTTGAGCGTGCGCTCCAGCTGGGTAATCTGGTGGCGGTGGGCTTTGAGCTTCTGCGTCACCGAGGCCAGCGCCGCCGTCGCCGGGTTGAGCTTGGTCACCGTCAGGCCCGTGGTGCGGGCGATCTTTTCCATGTACTCCTTGCGCTCGTACTCGCGGCGCTTATGGCACTTGAGGCTCTTGGGGTCGACCTCCAGGCCCATACCCGTGCCAGACCACTCCTCGGCCTTCGCAATTGCCTCGCCCAGAATGTCCTCACCGCCGATGTTGCGGCATTTATCGCACACGCCCAACGGCAGGTACACGCTCACGTTGGGATAGTCGGCCAGTACCGAGAACCAGGTCTCGGCCGTAATATCGCCCACGCAGGCAACGACGACCTCGTTCTCACGCGGCATGCGCTTGAGGGCGCGCGTGCAGGTGACGTAGGCGGTCTCGTGGCTCGTAGCAGCAGAGACGATATCGTCATACAGGTTTTTAGGCGCCAGGCGCGGCGAGATGATCGCCTCGGTCGGGCAGGCAGCGGCGCACAGACCGCACTTGCGGCAGGAGTCGAGGATCTCGATGGCGTCTTCCTCGACCTCGATAGCGTTGACCGGGCACACGTCCATGCACGCGGTGCAGCCGCTCTTTTCGTTTTTGCAGGTCAGGCACGGAATGGTATTGCCGCGCGGGCGCTCCTTGTAGTCGGCAGGATTCCACTGCGGCGCCGACGGATCGAGTGCATCGGTCACGCCGCCAAGCGGATTTTTAAGAAAGTCGAAACCCTTGCTGATCTCGATAATGTCATCAAACAGATCGTGTTCCTGCGCCATGCGCGGCCCCTCCCTGAGCAGTGCAAACAAGCAAGAGATAATGATACGCCATCGGTTCACACCTCGGGCAAATTACACGCGGCGCACCTTTGAGGCAAATAGTCTATGGCCTATCGCCGCCTCGATTGCACAAGGTCGATCAAGCGCCAAGCTATGCCTCGCGCATGAGCTGCACGAGCTTTTGTTTGGTCACCTTGGCCTGCTCGTTGGCCATATTACGCTCGTTTCTAAAGACCGCATTTGCAACACCCTGCAGGTCGCCATCGGAAATCACGCTGCACGGACCGTCCATCGACGCCGCCGTGGGGCATACGCACAACGGCAACTCGGCATAAAACGCAACGGCCTTGGCGATATCGAGCATCTTGCCGCCGCCAATACCCACCACCATGTCGCAATACTCAGCCTGGGCTTCCTTTGCCATTTCGACAACGGCCTCTTCCGTACACGGACCGTCATAAATCTTAAAGAACGGCTCGCTTAGATCTTCGTCCAGAAATCCATCGACGATCTGCCTGCACAGCCGATCCTCGGTGCCCTGGTCAAACAAGACATAGGCAGCGCAGCCCAACCATGACAAATACCTGCCCTGGCGCGAAAGCTCCCCCGGCCCCTGAACATACCGGCCGGGACCGCCGTAAACCATAGGAAGCGCCCTACGAGAAACCACCCTTCATCTAACAACGGTTGGTGCAAAGTTACCTGACCCCCAGCACCAACATGTGCATTTGGGACAGGTGACTTTGCACCATAGCAAAATGGGG
>DBEXMY010000170.1:0-7171 GCA_048168905.1 Collinsella sp.
TAGATCGGTAAGAACCATAGGGGCCGAGGCGTCTGTCGGGGCACCGGCGGGCGCAGCGCCCATACCATCAGGCACATCGATCGGCGGAAGATCGTCGACGACCTCCACGGGCGCGGCCCCATAGGCATCAAGCGGAACGTAGTCGTACGGGTCCTCCTCGACCGGTGCGGACACCGGCGGCGTCGCACCCGCGGCCCAGGCACCGCGAGACGTCCCCTGCGAACCAGACGTCCGACCGCCCGCGATGCCCGCGCGCTCAGCTTGCGCGCGTTGACGCTCGTAGCTCTGCTCACGACGTCGCTCCGCATCCTCACGCTTGGCGACATCGCGAAACACACGGCCCGAACTCGCGCGCACGGTCTCCAGGTCCAAACCCAGCAGATCGGCAATCTGGATAAAGTACGTGTCGATCATATAGCTGTTGCGCAGCGGATAGATGAGCGTCAGCGCATCCTCGAGCGCTTTAGCGCGACCGCCCGGTGTGGTAATGTCGCTCGACTCCTGCAGCGAACGGTACACAAAGTCCATGAGGGGCTCGGCGGCATCGATGCGCGCCTGAAGTGCCTCGCCGCCATGTGCCGTGATGAACTCCATGGGGTCGTTGCCGTCGGGCAGCACCACGCAGCGCAGGTCCATCGAATCCTGTTCAATAAACTGAATCGCGCGGCGAGCGGCCTTTTGACCGGCGGCGTCGCCATCGAACATATACACAATGCGCTTGGCAAAGCGGGTTAGCGTCTTTACGTGATGCTCCGTGAGCGCCGTGCCCAGCGTGGCGACAACGTTTTTGATCCCCGCCTCCCAGCAGGCGATGCAGTCGGTATAGCCCTCCACCACGATGGCGGTATCCTGCGCGACGATAAACTCCTTGGCCCAGTTAAAGCCGTAGAGGTTTCGCTTTTTATGAAACACGCTCGTCTCGGCGGTGTTGAGGTACTTAGGCTGACCATCGCCCATGATGCGCCCGCCAAAAGCGATGTTATGACCCTGCTCGTCAAAAATGGGAAACATCACACGGTCGTAAAAACGGTCGGCGAGCTGTCCGCGCCCACGGCTCACGGCCACGTTGGCGTCAATCATCTCCTGCGGGGTATAGCCCGCTTGAGACAGATGAGAAACCAGCGCGTTGCGACCCGGCGCAAAACCCAGGCAGTAGCGTCGACAGACATCGCCACCCATACCGCGGCTGGCAAAGTACTCGCGCGGACGGCTGTCCTTACCGCGCATAAGCATGGTGTGGTAGAACTGGGCCGTCTCGGCGCACAGGTCATAGATGCGGGCACGCTTGGTGCCGCGATCGCGCTGCGCACCGGTATCGTGCAGTTCAATGCCCGCACGATCAGCCAAATAGCGGATCGACTCGGGAAAACTCAGGTTCTCGCGCTTCATGATATAGGTGAAGACGTCGCCGCCCTCGTCGCAGCCAAAGCAGTGCCACACCTGCGTAGCAGGGATAATGTGAAACGATGGGGTCTTTTCGCCATGAAACGGACAGCAGCCCCAAAACTCATGGCCGCGGGGCTTGAGCTCAACCGTTTCCTGCACGATGGCAACCAAGTCTGACGCCGCGCGTACCTGATCTTTTTCCTCATCGCTAATCACGGATACTCACCCCCTGCTCACCCAAGTTATGACGGATATCGTCGATATTACCCTCGACGGTCGCGATCAACTCGTCCAGGGAATCGAACACGCGAGACGGACGCAGCCAGCGCGTAAACGCCAGCGACACCGAGGCGCCATACAGGTCGCCCGCATAGCCGATCAAGTTGGCCTCGAGATGCGCCGAGGCGGCATCATCGGCATAGGTCGGCGGCAGGCCGACGTTAACGGCAGCAGGCCATACGGTATCGTCGACCAGCACCAGACCCTCATAGACGCCATCGGCAGGCACTTGGATGCCGTCGGGCACCTGGATGTTTGCCGTGGGAAAGCCCATGTCGGAGCCCTCGTGACGGCCAGCCGCCACAACGCCGCGCAGCATATAGGGACGGCCGAGAAGCTCTGCGGCCAGCTCCACATGACCCTGACCCAGCTCATGGCGGAGACGCGTGGCGCAGATGGTCTGCCCGTTAACGCAGAGCAGGTCGTGACCGTAAACGTCAACCCCACGCTCAGTGCCCCAGGCGCGCATCTCGGCAACGCCCGAAGCGCCGCCGCGGCCGAGCCTAAAGTCGCTGCCTACACGAATGGAGCGAATGTCGACAACGCGCGACAACAACGCCAGAAACCCGACATGGTCGAGTGCCGCCACGGCAGGCGTAAAGGGAACGGCCACCACCGCATCGACCCTGGTTTGAGCCAGAGCGTGCAGGCGGTCGGCCGTCGTCATCAATTTTTGGGCGGGCAACGGACTCACCACGACGTCCGGATCAGGATCGAAGGTGACCACGACCGCTTTGCTGCCGTGATCATGTGCATCGTGAATAACCGCTTCGATCAGCTCTTGGTGCCCACGATGCACGCCATCAAACACGCCAATAGCGATCGACGCGGAACCCAAGAACTCGCACCCATCAAAAGCATCGGCAGAAACGATACGGGCCTCATCCAACTCACCCGCGAAAAAGATACGCGCGAGCTCGTGGGGCGCCAGCATCATCGAACACCGCCGATCGCCTGCGGAAAGACGTGCTCCATCACAAAGCGGCCGCCCTCGATACGAGCAAGCGCCTTCAATCCCCCATCGAGCACGAGCGCGAACGGCGCCTTCGCCGTATCGAAGTCCGCAAGCGCGCGTTCAACGGGAATGCGGCGGCCACAAAGCAGGTCGTCTGCAAGATTACCCGGCAAATCGACACGCGTGGCACCTAGGGCGGCGATGGGATCCAGAGCGAAACCGGCAGCGGTCTCGACAGAGAGCTCCTCTACCGCATGACAGGCGCCAATGGAAACCACGCCGGAGGCCGTACGGCGCAGCGCGGAAATATGCGCAGCGCTATCGCAGGCACGACCCAGATCGCGAGCGAGCGCGCGAATGTAGGTGCCTTTGCTTACCGAAAACGCCACGGTCCAGACGCACGTATCGCCCTCGCCGCCCACGGCGATCAGGTCGGCGGCATAGACCTCGACGGGGCGCGGGGGCAACTCAACCGCATTGCCCTCGCGAGCACTCTTATAGGCGCGAACGCCATTAACCGAGATGGCCGAAAACGCTGGCGGCACCTGCATCTGCGGGCCAAGCATAGCGGCCAGCTGCTCACGGGCGTAAGCGAGATCGCGCAGCTCGGGGGCAACGGGCACCGTGCGGACGGCCTCGCCCTCCGCGTCATCGGTATTGGTCTCGACACCAAACGAAATGTCGGCAACATAACTTTTGGTATCGAGGGTTAGCATGCCCAGCAGACGGGTCGCCTGGCCCACGCCCACCACCATGACACCCGAGGCCATGGGGTCGAGCGTACCGGCATGGCCGACGCGTCGCTCATGGAGGGCGCGCCGGCACTGCGATACCACGTCGTGGGACGTGCAGCCCACCGGCTTATCGACGGCGAGCAGCATATTCAATTGAGAAGGCGTACGACGAGCCATGTACCATCCAAAAAGTTAGAGCTCGACGGTCACCGAAGCGGGATCCTCCCCCACCAGCTCGGCCAGCATGGGAAGTGCCACGGCGAGCGTCTCGCGAATCGTTCCGTTGTTGGAAAAGCCGGCGGCGGCATGATGCCCGCCACCGCCAAAGTTGGCAGCAATCTCGGACACATCGAGGTCACCCTTGGAGCGCAGGTTGCCGCGCACCTTGGTATCGCCCTCGATGCCCTTTAGGAACAGGCAGACCTCAACGCCCATCACCGAACGCACCACATCGACCAGACCGTCGCACTCATCCGAAGTGACGCCGCAGGCCTCGAGGTCGCTCTGGTACGCATAACTATATGCCACGCGACCGTGCGCCACGGTCTTGATACGACCCATAACGATGGACTTGAGATGCAAGAACTCTACGCGCATGCTCTGGTAGACCTCGAGCGCGACGCGCGCCGGATCGGCACCGTGCGCGACCAGGCGCGAGGCGGCATGGAACGCAGCAGCATCGGCGTTTTGGTACTGAAAACGGCCGGTATCGGTAACCAAGCCGCACAGCAGGCAGGTAGCAACGCCATCACGTGCAACAATGCCACAATTGTCCAAGAAGCGGTCGATGATCATAGCGCAGGCTGCAGCTTCGACGCGCCTCAGGCTGAGCTCGGCAAACTCCTCGCGTGCCGGATGGTGATCGAAGCACACCACATGCGCCGATCGACGCAGCACCTCGGCGGAGTTGTTCAGGCGCTCGACGACCGGCACGTCCACCGAGATGAACAGGTCAGGATTGCCGGCGTACGCAGATGCCGGCACCAGACGGTCGGAGCCTTCCATAAAGCGGTAAATGCGCGGAACCGGGTCATCGTCTGCCAGCAGAAGCGCAATGTCCTTGTTGGGGAAAAACTTCATGAGCGAAAGGCCCAGACCCAATACGGAGCCCAAGGCATCGCCATCGGGAGAAGTATGTCCCGAAATCGCAATGGAGGACGCACCCTCGATGAGCTCGAGGATGCGTCGCTGAATATCTGCAGACTCGCACGAGGCGAGGTCGGCGGAATTAGTCATCTAAAGCTGCCTCCTGGGCGGCATCCGCTATCGGATAGCCGTCCTCGTCCTTTTCGATCGCAAGCGTGGCGGGAACGTTTTCCAGCGCACGCGTGATGCGCTCGGCCTCATCGGTCGAGCGATCGATGCGAAAATCGAGCTCGGGCGTGACGCGCCAATCGAGCGAGCGGGCCAACAGGCTACGGATGCGGCCCTTGGCGCTGGCGAGCGCCTCCATGACCTCGTCGTAGCGGCTCGCGTCGCACGACACGTACACGCGCGCGAACGAACGGTCCACTGCAACCTCGACCGCGGTCAAGGTGACCAGGTCGAGACGCGGATCGGAAACCTCAAAGAGCAGGATATAACCGAGCTTCTCGCGAAGCTGCTCGCCCAGACGGCGGGTTGCCTGCGTTTGCTTCATAGCGCTACCCCCTACTCGGTACGGGCAACCTGGTCGATGCGGTAGCCCTCAATGGTGTCGCCAGGCTTGATGTCCTGGAAGTTCTCCAGGCCAATACCGCCCTCGGAGCCGCTCTTGAGGCTCTTGGCCTCGTCCTTGTAGTGGCGCATCGAGGCGATTTTACCGTTGAAGACCACGATGCCGTCGCGCACCAGGCGCACAGAATCGGTCGCGGCAATCTCGCCCTCTTCGACGCGGACACCGGCGGCGATACCGACCTTGGGCACCTTGAAGGTGTCCAGAACGGTCGCAGTACCCGTGGAGACCTCGACCTCGGTGGGCTTGAGCATGCCGATGCGGGCAGCATCGAGGTCCTCGAGGCACTTATAGATGACGTCGTAGCAACGGATCTCGACGCCCTCGCGCTCGGCGGCGGAGCGGGCCTTGCCGTCGGGACGGACGCCAAAGCCGATGATGATGGCGTTGGAGGCGTCGGCCAGGACCACGTCGGTCTCGTTGATGGCACCAACGGCGGAGTGGATCGTGTTGATGCGCACCTCGGACTGATCCATCTTGTCGAGGGAGTCCTGAAGGGCCTCGATGGAACCCTGGACGTCGGCCTTGATGATCAGGTTGAGCTCCTTGACCTCGGCGTCGGCGATAGTCTCGAAGAGGTTCTCGAGCGTCACGTGCTTGACGCGGCTCTGCTCCTCGATACGGGCCTTGAGCGAACGCTCGTCGGCCAGCGCACGTGCCTCGCGCTCGTCCTCGAACACGCGGAACTCATCGCCGGCGTTGGGGACGGACTGCAGGCCCAAGATCTCGACGGCGTCGGAAGGACCGGCCTCGGTGACGGCGTTGCCCTTGGGGTCGAGCATGGCGCGGACGCGGCCGTAGGTGAGGCCGGCGACCAGCGTGTCGCCCACGTGCAGGGTACCGCGGGTCACGAGCACGGTGGCAACCGAGCCGCGGCCCTTGTCGAGCTTAGCCTCGAGGACGTTGCCCGAAGCAAAGGTGTCGGGGTTGGCCTTGAGCTCGAGCACGTCGGCCTGGAGCAGCACGGTCTCGAGCAGGTCGTCGATACCGATCTTCTGCTTGGCCGAGATGTTGACGAACATGTTCTGTCCGCCCCACTCCTCGGGGATGATGCCGTACTCGGTAAGCTCCTGGCGCACGCGGTCGGGGTTGGCGCCCGGCTTATCGATCTTGTTGACGGCGACGACGATGGGTACGCCGGCGGCCTTGGCGTGGTTGATCGACTCGATGGTCTGAGGCATGACGCCGTCGTCGGCAGCCACAATCAGAATGACGATGTCGGTCACCTTGGCGCCGCGGGCACGCATGGCCGTAAAGGTCGCGTGACCAGGGGTATCGATGAAGGTGATCTTGCGGTCGTTGATCATGACCTGCGAAGCGCCGATGGCCTGGGTAATGCCGCCCGCCTCGCCGGCAGCGACGCCGGTGTGACGGATGGCGTCGAGCAGGCTCGTCTTGCCGTGGTCGACGTGACCCATGACGGTGACGACCGGGGCGCGGGGCTTAAGGTCGGCGGGATCGTCGTAGAACGAGAAGGTGTTCTCCTCCTCGGGGGTGATGATTTTGATCTGACGGCCCAGGTCGTCGGCAACGAGCTCGACGAGGTCGTCGGACATGGACTGCGTCATCGTGAGCGGCGTGCCCAGCAGGAACAGGCGCTTGATGATGTCGTTGGCCGGAACGTCGAGCGCCTCGGCGAGCTCCTGGACGGTAACGCCCTGGGAGACCTTGATGGCGTCGAGCTCCTCGGGGTTCACGCCCTGGGCCAGCGCCTCCTCAATCTTGCGCTCCTCCTGAGCCTTAGCAGCCTCGCGCTCGCGCTTCTCCTTGCGCTTCTTGCGGCGACCGGTGGACTCGCGAGAGGCCTCCTCGACGGCGGCGCGGGCCTCCTCGAGCACCTTCTCGCGGCTGTACTCCTCGGCCTCACGCGCCATGCGGCTGTAGTGGTCCTCATCGTTGCCGTGACCGCCCTTGCGCTTCTTGCCCTTGCCCTGCTTATCGGGGTTGGGGAAGTCCATGCCGGCAGCGACGTTGTTGCTGGCGTTGGTGCGATGGCTGTGCGGACGGCTCTCGGAGGCGTGGCGATCGGAGTTGTTGTCGGAGGCGTTGCGATCGTTACGACGGCCACCGCGACGGTCGTTGTTGCCGCCACGACGGTTACCG
>DBEXMY010000171.1:0-2059 GCA_048168905.1 Collinsella sp.
AGCTGTTCCTGCTGGTCGGCGAGGTCGTCGGGAAGGTCGTCGGGGTCGAGGCCCTGCTTGCGGTTCGTGCGCCGCTGGTCCATGATCTGCATCTTGACCTCGGCGTTCTTGCGGCGCACGAGCGTCATGCTTTCGCCGCGGTCCATGGGCGCGAGGTGGATGCTCACGTCGACGCGGGCGCGCAGTCCGGTCAGGTCGTTGACCAGCTGGTCGGACAGTTCCGGCGCCAGGCCGGACACCCACATGGTGCGGTGCAGGTATTTCGAGTCCAGGGATTCGATGTCGAGCATGGTCGGGTTTCGCGCGTCGATGCTCCACGGGCACACGAGGTCCTTGGTGTCGGGTTTGCCGGGCTGATGCTCGAAACGGCGTTCGTCGAACCGGAACTCCTCGCCGGGCCGGAGCACCTCGGCCATGAGGCGCAGCCGGTGCTCGCGGTCGAGCCGGGTGGCCTTGCATGCGTCGATGGAGCGCATCTGGCTGACGAGGTTGTTGCACAGGGCGTTCAGGCTCGCGACGGCGGCCTGCTCGTCGCTTTCGCGGACGGTGACGGTCAGGGTCTTGACGGTGCTGGTGTTGCGGCTGACGGATTCGAGTTTGCCTTGGGCGAGGCGGTTGTAGTCGAGCCTGTAGTGGTCGAGGCTGTCGCCGGTCTCGTCCATCATCACGTCGGCGAGGATCTCCCGCACGCCGCGTGAGCGCGTGTAGGAGGCGATCTGCACGCTTTGCCCGGCCTCGAAGCTGTTGATGAGCTTGGCCCACCGGTCGATGATCTCCATCTGATGGGATTCCGGGCTCAGCTGGTAGTTGATGTCCTGGAAGAGGATGGTGGCGCTCCACCGCCCGTCGCCCAGGCTGGCGGTCCCGTTGCGCAGCATCGCGTCGTAGCCGATGAGCTGCTTGACGCCCTTCGGCAGACGCGTCGCCTTCTTTCTCCTCGCCTTCGCCCTGGCTTCGGCACCGCCTTCGGCCGGCGCGGCCACCGGGGCTTTCTTCTTTCCGAACATTCCTCACCTTTCCTTGATCGTTGGTTTCGCGCCGGTGCGGTATGGTCTGCCCGGACCGTCGAGCAGGTAGACCTCGCGCTGCGTGTAGTGGCGCAGGATGTATTTCAGGTATTTCTCGGGCATGAGGCCCTTTGGCCTCACCCATCCCCATATGGCCACGGGCAGGCCGGGCGGGAAGATCAGGTACATGGCGAGGTCGGGATCCATGCCCAACCCGAGCCACAGGCCGATGTACCCTCCCCCGCACACGACGGCGAGGATGACGGCGGCGAGGCACTGCCGCCAGCTCATTCCCATGAACACCTTCGATTCGATGGTGGTCAATTCCCTGTAGACGGGCATCTGCAACGCCATGATGATTGCTTCCTTTCGTGGATTGCGTTGTGTTTCATTCGCCGCCGAAGAGCTTCTTGGCGACGGAGTTGGCCGCCATGACGACGCCGATGAGCATGACGCTCGCCAGGAGCAGGCCGGTGAAGTTGTCCAAAACCCAGCCGGAGAGGCTGTCGCCGTCCTTGAACTTGCTCGGGTTGAGCGTGCCGCCCACGAGCGTGCGGTACATGAGGATCGCCAGATACAGGGTCGCGCACTGGAACACCAGCGACGCGTACTGCTTGAAGTAGTTGATGCCCCACTGGCGGGTCTCCTCCTGGGCGATGAAAGCGATCGGCAGCGGGTTGAACGCGGTGAGCATGTATATCTGCACGAAACGCAGGAGGATGACGACGGTGACGACGATGGTCGCGCCCTTGGAGACGAGGAACGGGATGAGCAGCAGGATCAGGCACGGTATCTGGCCCTTCCAGCCGGCGGAGTCGATGGCGTCGCGCATGCTGTCGCCAAGGCCGAGGCCCGACGACGCGCCGCTGGTGTCCACCGACGACTGGATGCCGCCGAGCACGCTGTCGCCAATCTCGTCGATGGCCTGGAGCATGAGCTCGCTGTGCTGGGCCGCGGTGAACACGAGCGTGAGCTTGAACATCGCCATGGCGACGAGCTTGACGCCCAGCTCTCGGTCGCCGTCCGCCCGGGTGCTGACCCTGGCGAGTTCC
>DBEXMY010000172.1:0-3844 GCA_048168905.1 Collinsella sp.
AGAAGCCCTCGGAAGTGTTGGGAGGCAGCGAGCCGCTGATGACCAGGCAGGTCATGTCATCGAGCGAATCGATAAGTTCAAACATCTCCTGCTCGTTGGCCTCATTGATGGCGGCACCGGCATTGACCATGTTGTACTCGGTGTCGGGACCGGCGTTGAGGAACACATTGACGCGCGTAATACCGTCGGTCCACACGGGCTTGACGGGCACGCCCAGGGCCTCGGCGCCCTTAACGATAAACTCACCCGAGAAGCCGGCGAAGAAACCCAGGATCGTGGTGTCGACACCATAGTGGTCAAGCGTAAACGAGACGTTGAGGCCTTTGCCGTTGGGCGTGTAGACGGCATTGCGGGTACGCGTGACGGTATTGGCAGTAAGGCCGTCGCAGGCGATGTTGTAATCAATGGCGGGATTAGCAGTGAGCGTGTAAATCATGAATGTTCCTTTCACGAAGCAACGTGTTAATGAAAGTATATTCCACGCATCGGTAAAAGGCTAGGACAACTCGGCGAACGGTGTGGAAGCGATGAAGTACGGCAGGACACCTCTCCCCCATGGCGGAACAAAAAAGGCGCCCCGGCCGAAACCGGGGCGCCGCATGCGCACGAATATGTCGCGTTTCGATTACTGACGATCGAGCTTGCGGACAGCAACGCGCTTGCTGTACTCGTCGACGTGACCGAAGTCACCAATGCCGACGGACTCGGCAACGTTGGCGCCGGTGGCCATAGCGAGCTTCATGGCCTCCTCGACGTTGTCGCGATCCCTGTACCACTTGTGCAGGAACGCAGCGAGGGTGCAGTCGCCGGCGCAGACGGAAGAGACCAGCTTGATGTTGAACTCACGCTTGGCGTACCAGATGTCCTCGCCGTTGGAGAAGTAAGCGTCGCCGCGGCTACCACGGGTGAGCAGCACGTTCTGAACGCCAGCGTCGTGAGCCATCTTCATGGCGACACGAACCTCGTCGTCGGTGTCGACCGGCACGCCGAAGATGGCCTTCATCTCGTGATGGTTCGGCTTGATGAGCAGCGGCTTCTTGTGAGCGAGCTCCTTGAGCTTGTCGGAGGACAGGTCCAGGACGACGTCAGCGCCACGAGCCTGAGCGTGCTCCATGACCTGAGCCAGGAAGTCGGGCGTAGCTTTGGGAGGCACGGAGCCGGAGACGATCAGGCACTCGAGATCGCCCGCGGTGTCCAGGATGTTGTAGAGCTCCTCCTGGTGCTGCGGCGTGATCGGGGCGCCGGGGTTCAGGATGCCGTACTCGTGCTGGCCGTCGTTGACGTAGGTGTTAATGCGCGTGATACCGTCGGTCCAGACCGGGCGGCAGAGGCAACCCAGGTTCATGACCTCCTCGACGATGAACTTGCCCGTGAAGCCAGCGAAGAAGCCGAGCGCGACGGTGTCGACGCCCATCTTCTTAAAGGCGAAGGACACGTCGAGGCCCTTGCCGTTAGCCGTGTAGCTGGCCGAACCGGTGCGGACGTTCTCGTCGGGCTCGAGCGGAGAGCTCGAAACCGTCATGTCGACAGCCGGGTTAGCGGTTAGCGTGTAGAACATTTACAGTACCCCCTGTATATGTGAGGGCCGCGTGGCCAGCCCATTCCAACCACGCGGTTACCTCTGATACCAAATTAGCGAGCTGCGGACTCGAGCAGTGCCTTGACCTCGGCGGCGGTGTTGCAGGCGAGCGCCTTCTCGGCGAGCTCGTCGCACTCGGCCTTGGTCCACTGGCTGATGGTCTTACGGGCGCGCAGGATCGACGGAGCACTCATCGAGAACTCCTCCAGGCCCCAGCTGATCAGCAGCGGCTCGAGCAGCGGATCGGCAGCGGCCTCGCCGCACATACCGACCATGATGCCGGCCTTCACGCCGCTCTCGATGATGTTCTTGAGCGAGCGGAGCACGGCGGGATAGTAAACCTGGTACAGGTTGGAGATGGTGTCGTTGCCACGGTCGGCGCACATGGTGTAGCCGATCAGGTCGTTGGTGCCGATGGAGAAGAAGTCGGCGACCTCGGCAAGACGGTCTGCGAGCAGCGAAGCGGCGGGCGTCTCGACCATGATGCCGACCTCGATGTTCTCGTTGAACTTGCGCCCCTCTTCGGTCAGCTCGGCCTTGCACTGCTCGACGAGCTCCTTGACAGCCAAGACCTCCTCGACGCAGGTGACGAGCGGGATCATGATCTTGACGTCACCGAAGGCGCTAGCGCGCAGCAGAGCGCGGAGCTGGACCTTGTACTGGTCGGGATTGGCCAAGCAGTAACGCACGGCGCGGAAGCCCATGAAGGGGTTGTCTTCCTTGACCATATGCAGATACGGAATCTCCTTGTCGCCACCCACGTCGAGCGTGCGGATGATGACCGGAGCACCCTTGAGCGCGCTGGCGACCTTACGGTAGGCGTTGAACTGCTCCTCCTCGGAAGGAAGCTCAGTAGAGTCCATGAACAGGAACTCGGAGCGGAACAGACCGATAGCCTCGGCGTCGTGATCGAGCGCGTTGGGCACGTCATCGGGGTTACCGATGTTGCAGGCGATGATCTTCTTGATGCCATCAGCAGTCACGGACGGCTTGCCACGGAAGGCCTCGAGGGCTGCCTTCTCGGCAGCGAAGGCCTCGGCCTTGGCGGTGTAGGCAGCGAGCGTCTCCTCGTCGGGATCGGCCTCGACGATACCCTTGCCGCCGTCGACGACAACGGTCATGCCGTTGCGCAGTGCGGTGCAGCTGTTGGAGACCGAAAGGACAGCCGGGATCTCGAGGGCGCGCGCAATGATCGCGGAGTGCGACGTGCGGCCACCGGTCTCGGTGACGATACCGGCAACGTGGGCCTTATCGATCGTGGCGGTCATGGACGGCGTGAGGTCGTGCACGACAACGACAGTGTTCTCGGGCAGGACGGAGAGGTCGACGACCTCCTTGCCCAGCAGCTCGGCCAGAATACCGGTGCGGATGTCGGCGATGTCAGCCGCGCGAAGACGGAACATCTCGTCGTCCATGGACAGGAACATGTTCTCGAACATGGTCGAGGTGTCCATGAGCGCCTGCTCGGCGCAGGTACCGCCGTCAATGGCGGCGTTGATGGCGTCGGTCATACCCGGATCCTGAGCCAGAACAATGTGTCCGCTCATGATCTCGGCCTCGGCCTCGCCCACCGTCTCCTTCATGTGGTCGGCCTGAGCCTGGGTCTTCTCGCAGAAGACCGAAAGAGCGGACTGATAGCGCTCCTTCTCTGCTGCCGAATCAGCAACCTCGTGCGGCTCAAACGTCAAGTCGGGATCGACGGCGACCATGACGGTGCCGATACCGATGCCCTCGGAAGCGTTGACTCCCTGATACATTCCCATTCCTCTCTCCGTGTCATGTGATAAAGCGTTTTGCCATATCCATGACAAAAGAGCGCAGTTACCTTACAACAGGTCACTGCGCCCCCAAATATGAACGTAGTTGTTCAACATGCGACCCGTTTGAGTTCTACTCGCCAAGACCGCTCTTGATGAGTTCGATGGGAGCAGCCAGAGCCTCGGCCTCGTCGGCGCCGTCGCACTTGACCTCGACCTCGGTACCGCAGGGGATACCAGCAGCCATGAGGGCCATCGGGGACTTGCCGTTGACCTCCTTCTCGGGGGTGACGACCGTCACGTCACAGGCGTACTTGCCCATGGTGGAGGCGAACAGACCAGCCGGACGCATGTGCAGACCCTGAGGATTAACGAGGGTAGCCTTCTCAGAAACCATAATTGACTCCTTTTTGTGTTTAACCCCTGTCATGCATGTGGCAGGAGTCAGATTCACGACGTTCTTTATATTAACTCACATCAAACGGTTTTTCATTATGTTTCAGACGAA
>DBEXMY010000173.1:0-2468 GCA_048168905.1 Collinsella sp.
TAGTCGAGAAGCGCGGTCTCAAGAAGGAGTAACATCGGGACTTGCAGCGACGGACCTCAGGACGCTCTTACACCACGTCTGCGCGCGCCACCAGACCTCGGGTTCAACGAGGCGATTTTGACCCAAATACGCTGTTACTAAACTGGTAACAGTACTCATATTTGGCCTTTTTTGACCACGGGTCCTCTTGTTGGTGTCACACAGCTGCTTCGTGCGGGTATCCTAATGCCAACGTGTGCCTATCAGAGGAGAGACCATGCTGTTGTCCGGTATCATCGCCGCCCTTACCAGCCTTTTGATTCCCATCATCATTCTGTTGCTGCTGCTTCCCAACGCCTGCTATGTCGTTGAACAACAGCATGCCGTGATCATCGAGCGCCTGGGCAAGTTCAATCGCATCGTCAATGCGGGCTTCCACATGAAGGTACCCGTGATCGACCGCAAGGCCGCCACGGTGAGTCTGCGCACCATGAAAAACGGTTTTGGCATCGACGTTAAGACCCAGGACAACGTGACCATCGGCCTTGAGGTCTCTGCTCAGTACCACGTGAGCTATGACATGGGCGCCGGCCCGGCAGATTCGGGTATCTACAAGAGCTACTACATGCTGCAGGAGCCCGTCGACCAGATGCGTGACTTCATCACCGACGCCCTGCGCTCTTCGATTCCCGTCTACACACTCGATGAGGTCTTTGCCAAGAAGGATGACATCGCCAAGGATGTCAACGCTACCGTTTCCGAGCAGATGGCCGCCTACGGCTTCACCCTCGTGTCGACGCTCATCACCAAAATCGCACTGCCGACCGAGGTCGAGAACTCCATGAACGACATCAACGCTGCCCAGCGCAAGCGCGCTGCGGCACAGGAGCTCGCCGAGGCAGACCGCATCAAGCGCGTCACCGAGGCGACCGCCGAGGCCGAGGCTATGGAAAAGGCGGGCGAGGGCATCGCCAACCAGCGCAAGGCGATCGCGCTGGGCATTAAGGACTCGCTCGAGATTATCCAGGAGACAGGTGTTGGCAACGATGAGGCCAACCAGCTGTTCATGTTTACGCAGTGGACCGAGATGATGACGGAGTTCGCACGTACGGGCAAAAACTCGACGGTCGTGCTGCCGAGTGACTTTTCGCAGTCGGCCTCGATGTTCGAGCAGATGCTGACCGCCGGCAAAGTTCAAAACGATTCGAAGGAGTAGACGCGCGTGAAATACACCGTCGTTTGTGTCGGTAAGCTCAAAGAGCGCTTTTGGAAGGACGCGTGTGCTGAGTACACCAAGCGCCTAGGCGCCTATGCCAAGGTGGATATCCGCGAGGCGGCCGATATCGACCCGGCCAAGGCGGGTGGCGTGGATGCCGCGCGCGACAAGGAGGGGGCGGCGATTCTTGCTGCCTTGCCGTCTCGAGCGCATGTGATCCTGCTGGCTATCGAGGGCATGGAGCGTTCGAGTGAGGAGCTCTCGGCGCGGCTCGATGATCTTATGCTGCGTGGTAACAGCGACATCGCCTTTGTGATTGGTGGATCGGACGGCGTGAGCGATGACGTGCGCACACGAGCCGACGAGATGCTCAGCTTTGGACGTATTACCTTGCCGCATAACCTGGCGCGCGTGGTGCTGCTGGAGCAAATCTACCGCGCCTGCAAGATTAGCCGTGGCGAGCCGTATCACAAATAGGTCGGCAATACGAAACAATGCCGTGGGACAATACCTTTCGTTTTGAAGAGCGTGTCTGAGAGGACTATGAGATATGAAGATTGGGTTTGTCGGTTTTGGCAATATGGCGAGCGCTATGGCCGATGGCTGGATCGCTGCCGGTGTAGCTGCGAGCGACATGTGCGCCTGCGCGGGTCGCTACGACGCACTGGTTGAGCGCTGCGAGGCGCGCGGCATGGTCGCCTGCCACGATGCCGCCGAGGTTGTCGCCGCATCCGATATCGTGGTCGCTGCGGTCAAACCGTATATGATCGAGAAGATATTCGCCCCGCTCAAGGATGTTCTTGCCAAAAAGGTCGTTCTGTCGGTTGCTTGGACCTGGGACAGTGCCAAGTGGGAGCAGGTCCTGCCGGGCGTCGCGCATATCTCGACGGTGCCCAACACACCGGTTTCGGTGGGCGAGGGCGTCATCGCTTGCGAGAAGGCTTCCACGCTTAGTGATGAGCAGAGCGCCGTGGTGCTTGATCTGCTTGGCAAGATCGGTGCGGTGGTCGAGCTCGATACGAGCCTGCTGTTTGTGGGCGGCACGGTGGGTGGTTGCGCTCCGGCATTTGTCGCCATGGCAATCGAGGCCCTGGGCGATGCAGCGGTCAAGCACGGTATCCCGCGTGCCGATGCCTATCGCATTGTGAGCCAGATGGTGCTGGGTACGGCAAAGCTGCAGCTTGCAACTGGCCAGCATCCTGCGGCGATGAAGGATGCCGTATGCTCGCCCGGTGGTGCCACCATCAAGGGCGTCGTTGCGCTCGAGGACGCC
>DBEXMY010000174.1:0-15393 GCA_048168905.1 Collinsella sp.
GGGGCGGGAGGGGCCGAGTTTCCTCCTGAGCGACTCTGCTTGCAGCCGGAGCGTAAGGGGGAAATCTCGGCCCCTCCCGCCCCGGCCGGACAGGTCACACTACACCGTGTACTGCGGCAGATCCTGCAGGGCGATGACGTCCATGCCCATGTCGTTGGCGCTACCGTGACCCTGCTGGTCCTCGCGCACGGCCTCGATGGCACTCACGTAGGTGTTGGCGGCAGACATCGCGGTCACGCAGGTCACGCCGCGGCGCACGGCCTCGGTACGTAGCAGGTAGCCATCGCCACGCGAACCCGGGCCGTACGGTGTGTTGATGATTACCGCAATCTTGCCATCGGCGATGAGGTCGCCGATGTTGGGGCGCTCGCCGTCGTGCGGGCCGCTAATCTTCTCCACGACCTCGCAGGTCACGTTGCCGCCGCGCAGCACGCGCGCCGTACCCTCGGTGGAGCAGATGTCAAAGCCCAGGTAGCGCAGGATACGGGCGACCGAAAGGATATGACGCTTGTCGCGGTCGCACACGCTAATGAACACCTTACCGGCGCTCGGGTCGGGCAGCTTGTAGTCAATCGCCAGCTGCGTCTTGGCGTATGCCTCGGGATAGCTCTTAGCGATACCCATGACCTCGCCCGTCGACTTCATCTCGGGCCCCAGGATAACGTCAGCGCCCGGGAAACGACCCCAGGGCATAACGGCTTCCTTCATGCAGAACCAGTCCAGCTGGCGCTCGTCGCTCGGCAGGCCCAGGCTCGCGATGGAATCGCCTGCCATGATACGCGCCGCGCACTTGGCCAGCGGCACGCCGGTGGCCTTGGAGATAAACGGCACGGTGCGGCTCGCGCGCGGGTTTGCCTCGATCACGTAGACGGTCTCGCCCTTGATGGCATACTGCACATTGACCAGGCCGCGTACGCCCAGCGCCATCGCGATGCGGCGCGTGGTCTCGCGAAGCTTTGCCTGCAGGCTCTCGCTAAAGCTGAACGGCGGGATGCAGGTCGCAGAGTCGCCGGAGTGAATACCGGCCTCCTCGATATGCTCCAGAATGCCGCCGATGTAGACCTCTTCGCCATCGCACAGGGCGTCGACATCGGACTCGATCGCGCCCTCCAAGAAGCGGTCCAGATACACCGGGTAGTCGGGGCTAATGCGCGCAGCCTCGGCCATGTAATCGCGCAGATGCTCGGCATCGTAGGCGATCATCATGCCGCGGCCGCCCAGCACGTAGCTCGGACGCACCAGCAGCGGGTAGCCAATATGCGCGGCCACGGCCTCGGCCTCCTCAAACGAGGTTGCCTGGCCCGCCGGCGGATACATAATGCCCAGCTTGTCGAGCAGGGCGGCAAAGCGCTCGCGGTCCTCGGCAAAGTCGATGGCATCGGGCTTGGTGCCCATGATGTTCACGCCGCTTTCCTCGAGCATGCGCGCCAGCTTAAGCGGGGTCTGGCCGCCGAGCGTCACCACGACGCCGTCGGGTCGCTCAACATCGATGACATCCATGACGTCCTCGTAGGTGAGCGGCTCAAAGTAAAGGCGGTCGGACGTGTCGTAGTCGGTCGAGACGGTCTCGGGATTGCAGTTGACCATGATGGTCTCAAAGCCGCGGGCCGCCAGCGCGTAACTCGCGTGCACGCAGCAGTAATCGAACTCGATACCCTGGCCAATGCGGTTGGGGCCGGCGCCCAGGATCATCGCCTTGGGCTTGTCCGCCGGCGTGGTCTCGTCGGGAGCCACGCACTTCTTGGCATCCGGGCTCGTGCGGTAGATGTTCTCGTACGTCTTGTAGTGGTACTCCGTGGCGCTCGAGAACTCCGCAGCGCAGGTATCGACCGTCTTCATGCTGGGAACCACGCCCAGGCCCTTGCGGTAGGCGCGCACAAAGCGCTCGTCCGAGCCGGTCAGCGCGGCGATCTCGGCATCGCTCGTGCCGTACTGCTTGAGCAGGCGCATCGCGTCGGCGTCGATATCCTCCACACGCAGGTCGCGGATGCTCTCCTGGACCTGCACCATATCGTTGATACGGTTGAGGTACCACGGGTCGATGCCGCAGATGGCATGGATACGCGCGACATCCCAGCCGCGGCGCAGGGCCTCGACCACAAAGAAAATGCGGTGCTCGGTCGGGGTTGCCACGGCCTGAGCGAGCTCCTCGTCGCTCAGCTTGTCGGCACCCTCCTTGCCACCGGCGCAGATACCCTGGTGACCGTCCTCCAGCGAACGCATGGCCTTGCCGAAGGCTTCCTCAAAGGTGCGGCCGATCGCCATGATCTCGCCCACCGCCTTCATGCGCGTGGTGAGCGTGGGGTCGGTACCCTTGAACTTCTCGAAGGCAAAGCGCGGCACCTTGACCACACAGTAGTCGATTGTGGGCTCAAAGCAGGCGGGCGTTGCCTTGGTAATGTCGTTGACGATCTCGTCGAGCGTGTAGCCCACTGCCAGGCGCGCGGCGGCCTTGGCAATGGGGAAACCCGTGGCCTTGGAGGCCAGCGCGGACGAACGGCTCACGCGCGGGTTCATCTCGATGACGATCAGGCGGCCGGTCTGGGGGTTCACGGCAAACTGCACGTTGGAGCCGCCGGTCTCGACGCCGATCTTCTCCAAGATGGCGAGCGAGGCGACACGCATGCGCTGATACTCCAGGTCGGAAAGGGTCTGCGCCGGCGCCACGGTGATGGAGTCGCCGGTATGCACGCCCATGGGGTCGAGGTTCTCGATGGAGCACACGATGATGCCGTTGCCGGCGTGGTCACGCATGACCTCCATCTCGTACTCTTTCCAGCCCTCGATGGACTCCTCGACCAGCACCTCGTGGGCGGGCGAGAGCTCCAGGCCCTGGCTCACGATGGAGACGAGCTCCTCGTGGGTGTGAGCGATGCCGCCGCCGGCGCCGCCGAGGGTAAAGCTCGGGCGCAGTACGCAGGGATAGCCCACGCGCTCGGCGATGGCCTCGGCGTCGGCCACGCTGTAGGCATAGCCCGAGCGCGCGACCTCCAGGCCAATCTCGGCCATGGCCTCGTTAAAGAGCTTGCGGTCCTCGCCGCGCTCGATAGCGGCCAGGTCGCAGCCGATCATCTCGACGCCGTATTTGTCGAGCGTACCGTCTTTCGCCAGCTCGACAGCGGCGTTCAGACCGGTCTGGCCGCCCAGCGTGGGCAACAGCGCGTCCGGGCGCTCTTTCTTGATTACGCGCTCGATAAATTCGGCGGTGATGGGCTCGACATAGGTGCGGTCGGCAAGACCTGGGTCGGTCATGATGGTCGCCGGGTTGGAGTTAACCAGGATGACCTCAAAGCCATCCTCCTTGAGCACCTTGCAGGCCTGGGCACCGGAGTAGTCGAACTCACAGGCCTGGCCAATGACAATGGGGCCCGAGCCAATGACGAGGATGCGCTTGATGTCAGTACGTTTAGGCATATTAGTTCTCCTCGGTCTCAGCGGTCTCGGACTCAGCAAAGTTCCAGCCGGCAAGGCGGTCCTTCGCGGTGTCGATGTCCAGGTAGTTCTCCTCGCCGTCCATGAGTCGCGTAAAGGCGGTAAAGAGATAGTGGGCATCGGTGGGGCCAGGCGAGGCCTCGGGGTGGTACTGGACCGAGAAGCACGGTGCGTCGAGCAGCTGGATGCCCTCGGCGGTGCCGTCGTTGAGGTTCACATGTGTCAGGCGAATGCGACCAAAGCGCTCGTTCATCACGACCGGCGCGATTCCGCGGCGCACCCAGACGCGCAGATCTCCATCGGCCGCATGCTCGGTCTCGCCGCCGGAAAGCTCGGGGACAAGCTTGCCCAAGCTGGGGAACAGCAGGCCAAAGCCATGGTTTTGCGCGGTGATCTCCACACGGCGGCTTACCAGGTTCATAACCGGCTGGTTGCCACCGCGGTGACCGAACTTAAGCTTTTCCATCTGGGCGCCGCAGGCCAGGCTGATCATCTGGTGACCAAGACAAATACCAAAGACCGGCACCTTGCCGATCAGCTGCTGCACCTGCTCGTAGGTCTCCACCACGGCGTCGGGGTCGCCGGGGCCATTGGACAAAAAGACGCCGTCGGGATTCATGTCGAGCACCTCACTCGCGGGCGTATCCCACGGCACGACGGTAAGGTCGCAGCCGGCGCGGACCAGACCCTCCAGAATGCCGCGCTTCACACCGCAGTCGTAGGCGACCACTTTGTGACGGGCAGGAGCGGCAGCCGTAAGCGCAAAGTCATGCGTGGCAGGCAGGTCGGCGGCCACAAACTCGTGAGGTACGGGGCAACTTACGGTCTTGACCAGGTTCTCGCCTACCAGCGTGGGCGCTGCGGCCAGACGCTCGGCAAGCTCGTCGACGTCGAAGATCTCGGTCGAAATAATGCCCATCTTGGAACCATTGTCGCGCAGGTGGCGCACCAGGGCGCGAGTGTCGACACCCTCGATAGCGACGATGCCGTGAGCGCGCAGGTACTCCGGCACGCTGACGGCCGAGCGCCAGTTAGAAGGCGTGGCGCACATGTCGCGAACGATCATGCCGCGCATGGCCGGAGCGCTCGCAGGGCACACGGCGTCGCCGGGGAAGGCCGACTGGACGTCGGTCTCGTCGATACCGTAGTTGCCGATCTGCGGATAGGTCATGGTTACGATTTGGCCGGCATAACTCGGGTCGGTCATGACCTCAAAGTAGCCCTCGAGCGAGGTGTTGAAGCAAACTTCGCCGGTCGCGGTGCCCTCGGCGCCGCATGCACGTCCATAAAAAATGGTCCCATCCTCAAGATACAGGATGCAGGGACCGCAGGTGCCCTTGCTGGTTTTGGCCAGCATACGCTGGCAAAGCTCGCTGGGCGCGAAGGTGCGGGCGGCAGCGCCCGCGGTATGGTTGTTCGCCATAATTCTCCTTCCCGGTCTCACAGGACCGGCTTAAAGGTGTGTAGTTAGGCCTCGCGGTATTGTAACCGCAAGCATGCCTCATGGCGTTAATTTCATCGAAATGTTTACGAAATGATAATTATGACTTTCTATGCATAATGTTTTTTAATCCCCGTCCCAGAAAAATCATCCCGCGGGGCTTGTGGCTCACGCGGGATGATGGCGTCTTATTTTTTCTTGTCCTGCTCCAGCAGTTCGGACGGTGTGCGATCGGGCTTGCCGCCACGGAAAATCTCGCGGCCATGCAGACGATGCTCCAGATCGCGCTCGGCTTTTTCCTCGTCAATCTTGGTCTGGCTCACCACCGGGTCCTCAATCAACGACGACACCGAGTTCACCTGCTTCTGAATGCGCTCGGCGATGGTGTCATCCATACTCACGATGCGCATCTTCCAGTCGATACTCGTGGGGTTGGATGAGCTCTTGGTCCACACGAACGTCAAAATGGCGCTCTGGTGGCCGCGCGCGGGGAACATGCCAAAGAAGGAATCGTGCTGAATGTTGCTATCCTCGTCGATATAGGCGTGAACGTTATACACCACGCGGTCGATCTTATCGTTGAGCAACGCGTTGGTCGCAAGCGCCGCGGCCTGAATCTGCCCGTTGGACAGCAGCTCGAGCTCGTTGGCAGACGATGTGTCCAACACCGTCACCTCGACCGTGCCCGTGCGTTCATCGGCTTCATCGACGGTGAAGTCGAGCGGGAACTGCGTAAAGCCGTTGCCCCATTCAAGTCCACCCTTGAGCGCGGTCGAAACGGTATCGACCGAAACGCTCTCGGACAGGTTGGCGGTGTTCAGACGACGCATCACGCCGTAGCCAATCTGCATGCCCACGATCAGCACCAAAATACCGATGACCACGGCCATCGCGGTCTTCGTAATGGTATGGCTCACCTGCGAGCCCGAAGGATCGTCCTCGGACAGCGGGTCGATATGTTTTGCCTGGCTCGCGCGGTCCTCGCTGCGCAGCTGCGCTAGCGCCGCTTTGTCACCGCGCTTGGCCGCAGCCTCCTTCTCACGCATGCGCTCGGTACGCTTTTTGGCGAGCGTGGGATCCAAGACGCCGGATGCATCGATTTCGGAGAATAACTCCGTCACTTCTTCCGGAGTCAAAGGGTTCTTGTCAGCCATAAACTTCCTGTCATATCAATCAGTCGAGCTCGTGCGCACGCGCACCTTCGAACTGCATTCGATAGTAACGGGCATAGGTGCCGCCACGGGCGAGAAGCTCCTCGTGCGTGCCACGCTCCACAACGCGACCATGCTCAACGGTCGCAATCTCATCGGCATGCTTAATGGTCGAAAGACGGTGGGCGATAATAATCGTGGTGCGGCCGCGTGCCAGCTCTTCGAGTGACTCCTGCACCGCCTCCTCGCTCTCGTTATCCAAAGCACTCGTCGCCTCGTCCAAAATCAGGATCTTGGGGTTCTTGAGAAACACGCGCGCGATGGCAACGCGCTGCTTCTGTCCGCCCGAAAGACGGCTGCCGCGCTCGCCCACCACGGTGTCGTAGCCCTGCGGAAGCGACTCGATAAAGGCATCGATGTTGGCGCGACGGGCGGCCTCGGCGATCTCTTCTGCCGTGGCGCCCGGCTTGCCGTAGGCGATGTTCTCGCCAATCGTACCGTCAAATAGATAGACATCCTGCTGCACCAGGCCGATGGCGCGGCGCAGGCTCTGCTGCGTCACATCGCGCACGTCCTGGCCGTCGATGCTAATGGATCCGGCAGCCACGTCATAAAAGCGCGGCAGCAGCGAACAGGTCGTGGACTTGCCACCGCCCGAAGGGCCAACCAGCGCGATGGTCTGCCCGGGCTTGATGGACAGATTCATATGGTCGATAACGGGACGCTCGTCGGCATAGCCCTCGCCCAGCTCGACATCCTCGTAGTTAAAGCACACGTCGTGATACTCCACGGCGCCGGCAGTCACCTGCAGATCCGTAGCGCCCGGCTTGTCCTGGATATCCGGCGCGGTCGAGAGCACCTCGTCCATACGTTTAAAGCCGGCGATAGCCTTCTGATACGTTTCGGCCGAATTGACGAGCGTCTCGAGCGGCGTGCAGAACAGCGAAATATAGAGTGCAAAGGTCGCCATATCGACCGCCTGCAGCTGTCCCTGGGCGACCAGCCAGCCGCCCAGCAGCACCACGATCACATAGAGCACACCCGAGAGCAGGCCATACGTCGCGGTATAGACGCCCATGGCGTGATACATGTTCTCCTTGGACGAAAGATAGCGATTGTTTGAGGCGCGGAACTTGAAGCGTTCGGTCTCCTCATTGGCAAAGCTCTTGACCACACGCATGCCCGCCAGCGAATCCTGCAGCTGCGCATTGATGCCGCTGATTTTTTTGCGGTTGTCGCTAAAGACCTCGCGCATGCGCATGTTCTGCCAAAACATGATGACCGCAAACGCCGCCGTCACCACGGCCATGGCGAGCGCCAGCACCGGGGCAATGGTAAAGAGGATCACAAATGAGCCGATGATCTCGATGCCGCAGATGATGATCCACTCGGGCACGTGGTGCGCCGCCTCGCAGATATCGAACAGGTCGTTGACCACGCGGCTCATCATGTCGCCCGAGCTGTTGCGGTCGAAGTATGCAAAGCTAAAGCGCTCATACTGGTCGAACAGGTCCTCGCGCATTTTGGACTCCATACGCGCGCCCATCACGTGACCCCAATAGCTCACAAAATAGCGGCAGGCGCAGCGGACGGCATACATCAGCACCAAGCCCACCGCGATCATGCCGAGCGCCTGCATAATGGCAGCCTGACCCTGAGTAAATAGCCCACCGGTCAAATTGCGCAGAATAATGGGGAACGCCAGGTCAATGGCGGCAAGCACCAGAGCACAAACAGTATCAGCAACAAAAAGCCCCATCTGGGGCTTGTAATAAGACAAAAACCTCTTCAGCATAATCACCTTACGCGGTTTTACCAAACCGCGTTTCGTCTCGACGCTGCAAGTGCTCCATTTGGACAATCTGGCCTTCAATCGTCGGTCGCGTATATCCATACGCTTCCCTCCTCTTTTAGGCCACCTTGTCTCAAATGGAGCACTTTCGCTGACTTACACAAACCTGCGGGATCATCCCCGCTCGTTAAAGCTCGGCCCCGCCTAGTCGGTGCGCGATGCTGTCGCAGGCAAGCGCGCCTACGACGGTCTTGGCGTCTTCGATCTTGCCGTCGAGCACGGCGTCGATCAGCTCGTGCAGCGGCACCAGGTCCACGTTGACAAACTCGTCATCATCGGGGTTGGGCGCATCAAACTCGAGCTTGGTAGCCAAGTAGATGTGGATGATCTCATCGCAAAAACCGCAGGACGTGACAATCGACGTCAAAAAGCGAATACGACCAGCCTTAAAGCCCGTCTCCTCATGCAGTTCGCGCTTGGCGCAATCGAGCGGGTCCTCGCCCGGGTCGAGCTTGCCGGCAGGAATCTCGACCGTCACGCGGTCGATGGCGGTGCGGTACTGACGCACCAGTACGATCTTGCCGCTCTCGGTCAGTGCCACAACGGCCGCCGCACCAGGATGGCGAACGATATCGCGGGCGCTGCGGTGACCGTTGGGCAGCTCAACCTCAAGACGGTGGACGTCGAGAATCTTGCCCTTCCAGGCGCACTCCTCCGAAAGAATCTTCTCGTGCAGCTCGGCATCGTGCTGGTCGTCGTCGCCCAGCACCAGTGCCGGCTCGTCAGCGACCTCGCCACCAGGCTCGCCCTCGGCGTGCCCATACATGCGGCTGTCCTCTTCGACGATCTGCGCGTCCACGAGCTCTTCGTTCTTCTCGTCCATCCGTCTCATTCCTCTCGGATTTTAGGCATCCCAGGCGTCGCGGCCGCGCAGCGCGCGCAGGCCGATGTCGTGACGCAGGGTCTTGCCCTCAAAATCAATCTTCTCGCAGGCCTCGTAGGCAAGGTTGCGAGCGTTCTCGAACGTGTCGCCCAGAGCGGTCACGGCAAGCACGCGGCCACCATTGGTCACGAGCTGGCCGTCCACCACGGCGGTGCCCGCGTGGTACACGGTCACGTTCTCCATGGCCTCGGCATCGGCGATACCGGTGATGACCTTGCCCTTCTCGTAGCTGCCGGGATAGCCCGCGCTCGTCAGGACAACGGCCACGGCCCACTCGTCACGCCAGTCGAGCTCAATCTGATCGAGCTCGCAGTTGGCACAAGCCAGCATGACCTCGACCAGGTCGTTCTTAAGGCGCGGCAGCACGACCTGCGTCTCGGGGTCGCCAAAGCGGGCATTGAACTCCAGCACCTTGGGGCCGGCAGGCGTGAGCATAAAGCCGCCGTACAGGCAGCCGCGGTAGTCGATACCCTCGACAGCGAGCTCGGCCACGGTCTGCTCCATGACCTTCACCATCGTGGCGTGCTCCTCGTCAGTCACGATGGGCACCGGGCTGTAGACGCCCATGCCACCGGTGTTGGGGCCCTTGTCGCCCTCGAGCGCACGCTTGTGGTCCTGCGAGGTGGCCATGGGGCGCACGGTCTTGCCGTCGGTAAAGGCCAGCAGCGAGCACTCGGGACCAACGAGCATCTCCTCGATGACCACGGTATTGCCGGCATCGCCAAAGGTGCCGCCAAAGCACTCGCGCACGGCCTCCTCGGCCTGATCAAGTTCGGTCGCCACGATAACGCCCTTGCCCGCGGCAAGGCCGTCGGCCTTCACGACCAGCGGGGCGCCCTGCTCGCGCACGTAGGCGAGAGCCGAAGCCTCGTCGGTAAACGAACCATAGGCTGCCGTCGGAATGCCCGCACGCTCCATGAGCTGCTTGGAGAACAGCTTGGAGCCCTCCATCTGGGCGCCCTCGGCACCCGGGCCAAAGCAGGGAATACCCGCCGCGCGCACGGCGTCGGCCACGCCCGCCACGAGCGGAGCCTCGGGGCCAATTACCACGAGTCCGCATCCGTGGCTCTGCGCAAACGCCGCCACGGCCGCAGGATCGCAGTCGTCGAGAACAACGTTCTCGCCGCAGCTCGCGGTGCCGCCGTTACCCGGCGCGATGTAGAGCTTGCCGGCGCGCGGTGATGCTGCGAGCTTAGCTGCCAAAGCATGCTCGCGGCCGCCGCTGCCCAACAACAGGATGTCGATGGTTTGAGTGTCCGCCTTCAAGGGTGCCTCCTCTATGGATGAACGGCCCGCTCCGCGCGAGCCCTTTGCAAGCAAATATACCCCTCGGCCGCCCGTCCGGGCTGCAAAGGGGTATATCGCAATAACCAAATAGTCCCGATTACTTCCAGAATCGGTTGATGATCTGCTCGCGACCAGCGCCAACGCCAATGAACGTCACACGGGTGTGTGCCAGATCCTCGATAAACGCCACGTAGTCCTGAGCCTCTTGCGGCAGCTCGTCAAAGCTGCGGCAACCGGTAATGTCGCACTTCCAGCCAGGGAGCTCCTCGTAGATGGGCTTGGCATGCTCAAAGCGCACCTGGTGCTCGGGCACGCTCGTGTAACGCTCGCCATCGACGTCATAGGCAACGCACACCTTGATGGTGTCGAAGGCCGAAAGCACGTCGAGCTTGGTCACGGCGATGTCGGTGAGGCCGTTGACGCGCGAGGCATAGTTGGCGATAGGACCGTCAAACCAGCCGCAACGACGACGGCGACCGGTGGTCACGCCGTACTCATAGCCCTCCTCGGTCAGCGTGTGGCCGGCCTCGGACTCATAGGAAAGCTCGGTGGGCATGGGGCCCGAACCGACGCGGGTGATATAGGCCTTCATGACGCCCAGCACGCGGTCGACGTTCTTCATGCCCACGCCGGAGCCGGTGATGGCGCCGCCGGCGGTGCAGTTGGAAGACGTCACGTACGGATAGGTGCCGTGGTCGATGTCGAGCAGCGTCGCCTGGGCGCCCTCAAACAGCAGGTCCTTGCCCTCGTCGATCATGTTGTTGAGCAGCAGGCTCGTCTCGGTGATGTAGGGACGCAGGCGCTCGGCCATCGGCAGGTACTCGTCGCAAATCTGATCCACGGTGTAGGTGGGCAGGTTGTAGATGAGCTCGAGCTCGGGGTTCACGCGGGCGAGAGCGGTCTCCAGCTTGTCGCGGAACAGCGTCTCGTCCAGCATGTCCTGCATGCGCAGGCCAATGCGGGCCATCTTGTCCTGATAGCACGGACCAATGCCGCGCTTGGTGGTACCGATGTTCTTCTTGCCGAGCTTCTGCTCAAAGGCGCCATCCAGATCAATGTGGTACGGCATGATGACATGCGCGTTGCCGCTAATCTTGAGGTTCTTGGTGGTGATGCCGTCGGCCTCGAACATGTCGATCTCCTCAAGGACAACCTTGGGGTTGACGACGCAGCCGTTACCGATCACCGACACGTGGTCGGAATACATGATGCCGGAAGGCACCTGGTGCAGGCCGTACTTCTTGCCGTTGACGACGATGGTGTGACCGGCGTTGTTGCCGCCCGAGTAGCGCACGACGGCATCGAAGTCGCCGGCGACCAGGTCGCAAATCTTACCCTTGCCCTCATCGCCCCACTGGGCACCGACCAAAACGGTTGACGGCATGTTTACTCCTTACATTCATGGCCTGTCTACGCGCCATGCCGGCACGCAGAAGCACAAAACATTCCCAGTATACCCGTGCAACGGGCGCCTGTCCTACTCCTCGGCATGTGCCCCATCAAGCTCATAGAACTTGGTGGATGCCGGCAGGAACATCAGGTCGACGTCGCCAATCGGGCCCGAACGGTTCTTGGCCACGACGATACGCGTAACGCCCTCGTCGGGTCGATCGTCGCGCGAGGCCTCGGCCTCGTCGGCGGAGCGGTCCAAGAACATAACGATATCGGCGTCCTGCTCGATGGAGCCCGATTCACGAAGGTCGGAAAGCTGCGGGCGCTTGCCGGTACGGGATTCGACCTGACGCGAGAGCTGTGACAGCGCGATGAGCGGGATCTTGAGCTCCTTGGCCATGATCTTCAAACCACGCGACATCTCCGAGACCTCGACGGTACGGCTCTCGGAGCGGCGTCCCGGCGGAGGACTCACCAGCTGCAGGTAGTCCAGGATGATGATTGCCTTCTCCTTGTTATGGAGCATACGGCGGCTCTTGGCGCGAATCTCGGTCACTGTGGTGCCGGGCGTATCGTCAATCAGAATATCGAGCTTGGACAAGGTCTGCGTAGCCTCGTTGATATTGGCCCACTGCTCGGGGCTAATGCGGCCCATGCGGAAGTCGCTGATCGAAATCATGGCGTAGGCGCAAATCAGACGCTGGGCAATTTCCTTGCCCGACATCTCCAGCGAGAAAAAGCCGACGGTATAACCGGCAGCGGCAGCGTTAAGTGCCAGGTTCAGAGCGAACGACGTCTTACCTACAGCAGGACGGGCGCCGATGATGATGAGCTGGCCCTCGCGAAAACCCATGAGCATGCGGTCGAGCGACGGGAAGCCCGTGGGCACGCCCGCAGCCTGGCCACCGGCCTGGCACACTTCCTCGGCCTCGTTATAGGCCTCGACCATAAACTCGGTCAGCGTCTTGTAGCTCGACTTGACCTCGCGCGCTGTAACCTTGAGCAGCTTGCTCTCGGCCAGCTCGACAACCTCTTTGGTGTCGGTGGGGGCGTTATATGCCAGCGCGTTGATCTCGTTGGTGGCGCCGATCAGCTCACGCAGCATCGAATCACGGCGAACGATGGCGGCATGGTGCTGCCAGTTGACGAGCGACAGGGTCTGACCCATCAACTCCAAAATGTACGCTTCGCCGCCCACGGCATCGAGTTTGTTGATGCTTCGCAGGTAATCGATCAGCGAAATGGAGTCGATGGGAATGCGACTGTTGTACATATCGACCATCGCGGTATAGATGGTCTTATGAATGGGCCGGTAGAAGTCATCGGGCTGCAGCTCGACCTGGGCCTCTTCGACCACCTCGGGCGATAGCAGCATAGCGGCCAGTACATTGGCCTCTGCATCTTGGTTTTGGGGAAGACCCAACTTTGAGCCGCGGTCCTCAACCGTCAGCCCGGTCTCCCTATCGTCATATGCCATGAGCATCCTCATTCATATCGCTTGCGAGCATCCATAGTATCAGCCACGGTCCCAAAACGCGCCGCGCGCCGCCAATCATCACCGAACCAAACGGATGAACGGTCCTGTATATAGGACTTCGACGCAACGTTCACCATGACGCTCGCTCAGCGCAAAAAACAAAAGGGCGCCCTGGTTTCCCAGAGCGCCCTTCTTAGAACAAGATTGTTGCGTTGCAGCAAATGCTACTCGGCAGCAGCCTCAGTCTCGACCTCGGCGGTCTCGGCCTCCTCGACCTCAGCCTCGGCAGCGAGCTCCTCGGCGGTAACGCCGACGAGAACGACAACCTCGGCCTTGATCTCGCGGTACAGCGAGATGGCAACGGTGTGGGCACCGGCAACCTTGATGGGCTTACCGAGCTCGACGCGCTTGCGGTCGATGTCCATACCGAGCTGAGCCTTGATGGCGTCAGCGATCATAGCGGCGGTAACGGAGCCAAAGAGGATGCCCTCGTCGCCGACCTTGACGTCAACGGTAACCGTCTTGCCCTCGAAGGCAGCCTTGGTCTCGTTGGCGGTAGCCAGACGGACGGCCTCGCGCTTGGCGATGTTGTTGCGACGCTCGTCAAGCTGCTTGAGGTTGCCCTTGGTGGCGGCAACAGCGAGCTTCTTGGGGAACAGGAAGTTCTCAGCGTAACCCTGAGCGACCTCTACGACGTCACCCTCGCCGCCCTTGCCCTTGATCTCATCGAGAAGAATAACCTTCATGATGCGTCTCCCTTCTTAGCCGCGGTCGCGGTTGCCACGAGAGGAAACCACGGGGACGGTGTACGGCAGGAGAGCCATCTCGCGGGCGCGCTTGATGGCGTTGGCGATGTCATGCTGATGCTGCGTGCAAGCGCCAGTGACGCGACGGGGCTTGATCTTGCCACGATCGGTCATGTACTTACGGAGAAGCTGAGTGTCCTTATAGTCGATGAACTCAGTGTTCTCCTTGCAGAACTGGCAGTACTTACGACGCGGCTGACGTGCAGAAAAATCATTAGCCATGTCAAAATACCTTTCATTTGGCACCTTCGGCGAACCGAAGCCGCCTCTCACTCAAAAATAGGTGAACAACCCTTAGAACGGGATGTCCTCATCGTAGACGTCGACCGCGGGCGGCGTGGCCACCGGTGCGGCAGGACGTGCTGCGGGCGCGGGAGCTGAGGGGGCGTAACCGCCCTGATCGTAGCCACCCTGGCCACCACGGGAGCTCATAAACTCGATCTCATCGACGATGACCTCAAGCTTGCTCCTGCGCTGACCGTCGCGCTCCCAAGAGCTGTAGCGCAGCTTGCCCTCGATCGCGACCTTGTTTCCCTTTGCCAGGAAACGGCTCACGGCCTCGGCGCGGGTGCCGAACATGGTGCAGTCGACAAAGTTGGGATAGTCCTCCCACTCGCCAGTCTGCGCGTTGCGGCGACGATCGTTCACGGCGACGCCAAAGGACAGAACCTGGGTTCCGCCGGCGGTGGCGCGCAGCTCGGGATCGCGGGTGAGGTTACCGGTGATGTTCACTCGATTGATGCTCATAACTCACTACTTCCTCTTGGGGCACAAGCCCAGTCCAAAACGACAGTCTTACTCCTGGTCGTCGCGACGGACGATCATGTGGCGGACCACAGCGTCGGTGATGCGCAGGACGCGATCAAGCTCGGCGATCTGGGTAGGATCTGCGTGGAAGTTGATGAGGGTGTAGTCACCATCGGTGAGGTCGTTGATCTCGTAGGCGAGCTTGCGCTTGCCCCACTCGTCAACGGAGTCGACCTTGCCAGCGCCCTCAGCGATCGTGGTATCGATACGCTTCATAACAGCGAGACGAGTCTCGGGGTCGAGCGACGGGTCAACAAAGAACAGCAGTTCATAAGCCTTCATATTGTCACCTCCTCTGGACAAATGTGGCTTCAGGTCGTGAAGGTGCGCCTGAAGCAGGAAAAGACTTGGTAATAATATCTTTCAACCTCTCAGGCCGCAAGAATATGCAGCTACAACCTCATGACCTCCACATATGCCCATGCTCGCACCACGTTTCATGCGCATTCCAACCAAATGCTGACCAAAAGCTTGACGGATCTGTGGGCAAGATACGGTGCCGTGGGGACAAGCTGAGCCAAGCCGCAGGTCAACGGGCACAAGGCTGTGGTCGCAAAATGCATACCAGTGGCCCACAGCACCACCCAAAGATTTTTAAATTCATTGCCAAGTCGCTTATGAATACCCCTTTTGAACAATTGAGCTGATCAACCACGCTGGTCGGAAGCCGTTTTTTGGCACCTCAAACCCCACTGCAACGCCAAGCGCGGCCAAGCGTTTTAAAAAATGCCAACTTTTCTGTTTGCACTTTTCGATTCCTCGTGTATACTGACTTTCGCATTTAACGGAGAGTTGTCCGAGTGGCCGAAGGAGCACGATTGGAAATCGTGTAGGCGTCAAAAGCGTCTCCAGGGTTCAAATCCCT
>DBEXMY010000175.1:0-4342 GCA_048168905.1 Collinsella sp.
AGCCGCGGATCTGGTCGCGCAGCTCCTCGATGCCGATGGGGTCGAGGCCGTTGGTGGGCTCGTCGAGCACGAGCAGGCGTGGCCGGGCGATCAGCGCCAGCGCGAGCCCCAGGCGCTGCCGCATGCCCATCGAGAAGCGCCCGGCGCGCTTCTTCCCAGTGTCTGCGAGGTCCACGGCGGCGAGCACCTCATCTATGCGGCTCTCGGGAAGGCCCAGCAGCGTGGTGCGCACGCGCAGGTTCTCGCGCGCGGTGAGGTTGGGGTAGAGCGGCGCCTCCTCGATGAGGCTGCCGATTGCGTAGAGGTCCTCGCGGCGCCAGGCGTGCCCGGCAAAGAGGATCTCCCCGGCCGTCGGCCGCAGCATCCCGCAGATTATCTTGAGCGTTGTCGACTTGCCGGCGCCGTTGGGGCCGAGCAGCCCGTACACCTCGCCCTCGCGGATATGAAGGCTCACGTCGGCCACGGCGTCCTGCGCCTGGTCGCCGCGGCCGAAGCGCTTGGTGAGCCCGCGCGTCTCGAGCATGTAATCCATGGGCTTATCCTTTCTCTTCCGGGCGCGCGGGCCGAGTCGCCGTGCCCGCGCGCCTTACCTTTCGGGTTCAACATCCATGGTGGGGCGCGTTTCTAACGAAGCCGTAACGGCCGTTGGGCTCTTTTGGCGCCAGCCCTTCTCGACCCGCACGCATTTGCTTAAAGCAACAACTTTCCCGATCGATGTAATCACCGAATCAAAACGTGTACATCAGCCACCAAAGATGCCGAAAAATGTTGCTTTTGGAGGCTGATGTACACAAATGCAGAATCTAGCGCAGCCCAGAGGCACCCTCCACATGTCTGGACTCTCTATGCTTACGCTGGATAGACATCGCCAGAACGGGTATAGTATCGAAAGTTTTGTCGTTTACCAGCGGGGGAGTCCTGTGGGCATCAAGAAGAAGATCAAAAAGGAGCTTATCGGCACTTCCGATTACCCGTCGAATAAGATCTTTACGATCTCCAATTTCATCACCTTTACGCGCCTGATCCTCACGCTCGTCTTTCTGTACCTGTTTGTGACGGATAACAACCGCATCGTCGCCATCGTGATTTATGCCATCGCCGCCTCCACCGACTGGATGGACGGGCAGATCGCCCGCATGACCAAGACGGTCTCGTGGCTCGGCAAGGTCATGGATCCCATCTGCGACCGCGCGCTGCTGTTTACGGGCGTCTTGGGCCTGGTGGTCCGTGGCGAGCTGCCTATCTGGGTCTGCGTGCTCATTATTGGCCGCGACATCTATCTGGGCATCGGCACGCTTATCGTGCGTCATTATCACCGTCGCCCCATCGATGTCGTCTTCCCCGGAAAGATTGCCACAGCGCTGCTTATGACCGGATTCTCGCTCATGCTGCTCGGGTTCCCCGTTGTTGACGGCCTGCAACTTTTACCTTCAACCCTCACGGCCTTCCCGGGCCTCAACGGAAGCTCGGTGCCCCTCGGCATCTTCTTTGTGTACGGCGGCGTGATCTTCTCCATGCTCACGGCTGTTATCTACTCCATTAAGGGCGGAGCGGCCATTAAACAGGCTCTCACGCATCCCGAGGACGAGGACATCGACTTTCTGAACCCTGAAATCGAAGACTGATTCATTGGGGTATGATTACGTACGGTTCATTATTTGCGGCACGTCCGCGATAAGTTAGGGGTTGTCATGGACAACATGGTTAACAATATACCTCAGAATGATAAGACTGCTGACGCTACCTGCGTATTCCGCGTGCCTTCAAGCGACGTCACCGTTCCCGACCTCATGGCCAACGTGCGCATCACCGCCCCCGTTCTGTCCATCGTCAAGGGTCCGCAGACTGGTGCCGCCTTTGAGCTCGAGGACGACGTGACCACCATCGGCCGCGATCCTGCGAACGGCATCTTCCTCAATGACATGACCGTTTCGCGCAGCCACGCGCGCATTATTCGCGAGGGCCTCGGCGCTCGCATCGAGGACTTGGGCTCGCTCAATGGCACCTGGGTCGACGGTGCCATCGTCAATGCAGCCCCGCTGCACGACGGTTCTTCCGTCCAGATCGGTACGTTTACGCTCATCTACCACGAGAGCACGCCGGAGCGCATCGAAACCGGTGAGTAGGGCATGGCCGAACGCAACTATCTGAGTATCGGCCAAGTCGTCAACCTACTTCGAGGCGCATACCCCGATCTTTCGAACTCAAAAATTAGATTTCTAGAGGATGAGGGGCTCATTACCCCTCATCGTACGCCTAAGGGATACCGTCAGTACTCCAAGGAGGACGTTGATCGCCTGGAGGTCATCCTGCACTTGCAGAAGACCCGCTACATGCCGCTCAACGTGATTAAGCAGCGCTTGGAAAACGCCACGGACCTGTCAACGCTCGCCTACGAGGTGGGCTTGCTGTCCGATGTTCCTCTCAAGACGGAGCCCAAGGAGACTAAACAAAAGCTGCATCCCATCGAGACCATTCCCGATATGTTGGGCGTCGAGATTTCGTTTATCCGCTCGCTCGCCGAGAACGACCTCATTCGCATCATCAAGAGTCCACAGAATCGTGAGCTCGTTGATGGTCGCGATTTTCCGATCATCCGCTACTGCTCCGAGCTGTCACGCTTCCATATCGAGCCGCGCAACCTGCGTCAGTACGTGTCTTCCGCCAACCGCGAGTCCTCGATGTTTGAGCAGGTGCTCGTGAGCATGCTCGGAATGGATACCTCCGATGACGAGCGCGACGCCAAGCTCGAGCGTGCGTTTAAGAAGCTTCACGACCTGACGGAGGGCGTGCACACCGCGCTGCTCAAGAACCGCGTTTTTGAGTCGCTCAACGCCGTGGTCGAGGACGCCGACATCGATGCACTCGATGAGGAAATCACTCGCTCCGAGTCCACCAAGGCCAAAAACGAAGAGACAGCCGCGCCGGCTTCGCACGAGGATTCTCTCGTAAAGCCGCTCAAGGTCGTCGCCCCTTCGCAATCCGGCACCGCCACCGCGGGCATATAACCGCTGCTGAAATTTCGGCAACCCATTGAAAGGTCATGCAATGTACGACTTCGAATCTCAAATCGTCGATATCCCCGACTATCCCGAGCCCGGAGTCATCTTTAAGGACATCACGCCACTCTTTGGCAATCCCGAGGCGCTCAAAGCCATGACCGATGCCCTCGCCGAGCACTTTGCCGGCATGGGAATCACCAAGGTCGTGGGTCCCGAGGCTCGCGGCTTTATGGTTGGCGTACCGGTGGCTGTAGCCCTTGGCGCCGGCTTTGTTCCCGCACGTAAACCGGGCAAGCTGCCGCGCGAGACCGTAAGCCAGAGCTACGAGCTCGAATACGGCACCGATTCAATTGAGATCCATGCCGACGCTATCAGCTCTAAAGATACCGTGTTGATTCTGGACGACTTGGTCGCGACGGGCGGAACCGTCGAGGCAACAGGTAAACTGGTGCGAGATATGGGCGCAAAGCTTGTCGGTTACGGTTGTATCCTAGAGCTTGCGTTTCTCAACCCGCGCGAGAAGCTCACGCCGTCTGATGACGATGTGGAGCTCTTTAGCCTGGTGACGGTGGACTAGCCGTTACCCTTAGTTACTGGAAAGGAAGCTACATGCGCACAGCAAACACGCACAAAAACATGGCACGCTGCGCTGCTACGGCAACCCTCGCTTGTGTTTTGGGCTTGGGCCTCGCGGCTCCTGCCTACGCCGATACCGCATCCGACCTTGCCGCTGCTCGTACTAAGCTCGAGCAGATCGGTACCCAAACCCAGCAGATTTACGATGAGCTCGCCACGCAGACGCAGGCGCTCGATCAGACTGCCGGCGAGATCACGCAAAAGCAGCAGGAGATCGCCGATGGTCAGGCCAAGTTCTCGACCTATGTCGCCGGCGAGTACAAAACCGGCGGTCTGAGCCTGCTTCAGGTTCTGACGGGTGTCGATGACCTGAGCGATATGCTCAACCGTCTGTTCTACTACGGCAAAGTTTCCGATAAGCAGGCTCAGACCATTCAAGAGGTCAAGGAACTTAAGCAGCAGCTCACCGATAAGCAGTCCGAGCAGGAAAAGAACGTCGCCGCCACGCAAAAGAAGGTCGACGAGCTTAACGCCCAGCAGGCTGAAGCCCAGAACGTCGTAAACTCTCTGGATTCACAGCTGCAGGCCGAACTAGCCGCCGAGGCCGAAGCCAACGCCGCGCTGCAGGCCGGCATCAACGCCAGCACCGCCGAGAAAGCCACGGTGAGCAACGAGACTGCCGGTACGACCGAGAACACCAACAACGGTGGCCAGACCAGCAATAACAACAACCAGGGCGGCAACACTCCGGCTCCTACGCCGGC